>NZ_JBEYYT010000307.1:0-11585 GCF_040645715.1 Spirillospora sp. NPDC046719
GGGGGGGGGGGGGGGGGCCCCCCCGGGGGGGGGGGGGCCCGCCGCGTGGCCGTTCGTGTGGTGCGGATTACAGGTACTGGCCGGTGTTGGCGACGGTGTCGATGGACCGGCCGGCTTCGGCGCCCTTGGTTCCGGAGACGAGGGTGCGGATGTAGACGATCCGTTCGCCCTTCTTGCCGGAGATGCGGGCCCAGTCGTCGGGGTTGGTGGTGTTGGGCAGGTCCTCGTTCTCGCTGAACTCGTCGACGCAGGCGGCGAGGAGGTGGTTGACGCGCAGGCCCTTCTGGCCGGTGTCGAGGAACTGCTTGATGGCCATCTTCTTGGCGCGGTCGACGATGTTCTGGATCATGGCGCCGGAGTTGAAGTCCTTGAAGAAGAGGACTTCCTTGTCGCCGTTGGCGTAGGTGACCTCGAGGAAGCGGTTCTCCTCGCTCTCGGTGTACATGCGCTCGACGGTCCGCTGGATCATGGCCTCGACGGTGGCCTCTTCGGAGCCGCCGTGCTCCTTGAGGTCGTCGGGGTGCAGCGGGAGGCCGCTGAGGATGTACTTGGAGAAGATGTCCTTGGCGGCTTCGGCGTCGGGCCGCTCGATCTTGATCTTGACGTCGAGGCGGCCGGGCCGCAGGATCGCGGGGTCGATCATGTCCTCGCGGTTGGAGGCGCCGATGACGATGACGTTCTCCAGCCCCTCGACGCCGTCGATCTCGCTGAGCAGCTGCGGGACGATGGTGTTCTCGACGTCGGAGGAGACGCCGGATCCGCGGGTGCGGAAGATGGAGTCCATCTCGTCGAAGAAGACGATGACCGGGGTTCCGGCGGAGGCCTTCTCGCGGGCCCGTTGGAAGACCAGGCGGATGTGCCGTTCGGTCTCGCCGACGTACTTGTTGAGGAGTTCGGGGCCCTTGATGTTGAGGAAGAAGCTCTTGCCCTCCTTGCCGGTCTGTTCGGCGACCTTCTTGGCGAGGCTGTTGGCGACGGCCTTGGCGATGAGGGTCTTGCCGCATCCGGGCGGTCCGTAGAGGAGGACGCCCTTGGGCGGCCGGAGCTTGTGCTCGCGGAACAGGTCGGCGTGCAGGTAGGGCAGCTCGACGGCGTCGCGGATCATCTCGATCTGCGAGCCGAGTCCGCCGATCTCCTCGTAGGAGATGTCGGGGACCTCTTCGAGGACGAGTTCTTCGACCTCGGCCTTGTGGATCTTCTCGTAGGCGTAGCCGGAGCGGGGTTCGAGCATCAGGGAGTCGCCGGCGCGGAGGGGTACTCCGCGGAGTGGTTCGGCGAGCTTGATGACGCGTTCCTCGTCGGCGTGCGCGATCACGAGGGCGCGTTCGCCGTCGTCGAAGAGCTCCTTGAGCATGACGACCTCGCCCTGCTCTTCGAACTTGAGCGCTTCGACGACGTTGAGGGCCTCGTTGAGCATGACCTCCTGGCCGCGTTGGAGTTCGTCGACGTCGACGGCGGGGCTGACGTTGACGCGCAGCTTGCGTCCGCCGGTGAAGATGTCGACGGTTCCGTCGTCTCGGGATTCGAGGAAGACCCCGAATCCGGAGGGTGGTTGCGCGAGCCTGTCGACCTCCTCCTTGAGCGCCACGATCTGTTCGCGAGCCTCTTTGAGGGTCGCTACGAGTCGCTCGTTCTGGCCTGTTACGGCGGCCAGGTTCGCTTGTGCCTCATGGAGGCGTTCTTCCAGGACACGTACTTGGCGCGGGGATTCCGCGAGCTTGCGGCGCAGCACGGAGATCTCCTCCTCCAGGAAGGAGATCTGCGTTTGGAGGTCCCTGACCTCCTTGTCGTGCTGCGCCCTGCGCGCCCCAGCATCGTCACGAGCGGCCACGCCCCGTCACCTCCTCACGAAGAGAGCCGACGACCTACTGAGACCCTACCTATCTGGAGGGCTTCCGTAACCTGCCCATTCGGTACTCGTGTCGTGCGGGTGTGGTTCGGGTGGTGTTCGGGGGGCGGGCCGGGGGTGGTGTTGGTGGTGGTGTTGTGCTGCGCGGACCTGGGGTTTTGGGTGTGGGGGCGTGTCGGGGTGGAGGGTTTGTCGATTTCGGGGTGTGTGGGGTGGCACACGGCGTGTCGCTGTGCTTATTGCAAGCCCGTCGCAGTGCGCTCGTCTACGGGGCGGGTGTTTTGCGAAGTTCCGCGGGCGGGGGCGGCCCGCGGAGGGGGTCAGGATTCGGCGGGCGTCTCGGGGGACGCGGGCGTTTCGGGGGTGGAGGCGGGCGTCTCGGGGACGGGGTGGGCGCCCTTGGCGGGGCGCCGGCGGCGGGCGGGCGGGGTGACGCCGTCGGCGAGGCGGCGGGCGGTGACGAGGAAGCCGGTGTGGCCGACCATGCGGTGGTCGGGGCGGACGGCGAGGCCGTCGACGTGCCAGGAGCGCAGGAGGGTCTCGAAGGCGTAGGGCTCGGCGAAGGCGCCGTGGGCGCGCAGGTCCTCGACGACGCGGGACATCTGGGTGGTGGTGGCGATGTAGGCGCAGACCATCCCGCCGGGGATGAGGGCCTTGGCGACGGCGTCGAGGGTCTCCCAGGGGGCGAGCATGTCGAGGACGACGCGGTCGGCCTCGGTCTCGGTGAGGGCGTCCTCGAGGGAGCCGACGGTGAGGCGCCAGGAGGGGTGGGGGCCGCCGAAGAACTTCTCGACGTTGGCGCGGGCGATGTCGGCGAAGTCGGGGCGGCGCTCGTAGGAGGAGACGAGGCCGTGTTCGCCTACGGCGCGCAGGAGGAAGCAGCTGAGGGCGCCGGAGCCGGCGCCGGCCTCGATGACGCGGGCGCCGGGGAAGATGTCGGCCATGGCGACGATCTGGGCGGCGTCCTTGGGGTAGACGACGGCGGCGCCGCGGGGCATGCGGACGGCGAAGTCGGCGAGGAGGGGGCGGAAGGCGAGGTATTCGACTCCGCCGCTGGAGCGGTAGACGGTGCCTTCGGGGCTGCCGATGATGTCGTCGTGGGGGACGGAGCCCTTGTGGGAGTGGTAGAGCTTGCCGGGCTGGAGGGTGATGGTGTTGATGCGGCCTTTGGGGTCGGTGAGCTGAACCTGGTCTCCGGGCCGGAACGGGCCGTGCGGGATGCGGCCGGTGGACGGTGCGGGCTCGGTGGGCCGGGGTTCGCTCATGGTGGTCAAGGCTAGCGCCGGGCGGGTGGAGCTCAGGCCGTCCGTCCGGGCGCGGGCGGGCTGGTGGGGCGGGCCGTGGGGATGGGCCGTCGGCGCGGGTGGGCGGGGCGGGGTCAGACGCCGGCGAAGGCGCGGTCGACGTCGGTGACGGCGAGGACGCCGTAGACGCGGCCGTCGGGTTCGGTGAGGAGGTACTCGGAGGCGGGGTTGCGGCGGAGGGCGGTGATGAGGTCCTCGCCGGCGAGGTCGGCGGGGAGGGCGAGGTCGGGTTCGAGGCCGCGGGACAGCTCGCCGACGGTGATCCAGGGGCGGCGGTGCTCGGGGGTGGCGGTGACGGCCTTCTCGCTGACGAGGGCCTGGGGGTTGCCGTCGTGGTCGGCGATGACGAGGGCGCCGGCCTGGTCGGCGTGGGCGCGGCGGATGGCCTCGGCGAGGGGGGTGTCGGCGGTGACGAGGGTGGCGCGGCGGGCGAGGCGGCGGGCGGACAGCAGGGGGACGCGGTCGCGGAAGCGCTCGGCGCGGATGGCCTGGGTGGCGCCGACCCAGATGAAGGAGGCGACGAGGGCGGACCACAGGAGGGCGAGCCAGCCGATGCCGCCGGTGCCGCCGTCGGTGCGGTAGGTGGCGAGGTAGGCGCCGGCGATGAGGCAGGCGACGGCGACGGCGCGGCCGATCCAGCCGGCGACGATGGCGCCGCTGCGGCTGTGGCCGGTGGCCTTCCAGACGGCGGCGCGGACGAGGCGTCCGCCGTCGAGGGGCAGGCCGGGCAGCAGGTTGAAGACGCCGACGAGGAGGTTGGCGAAGGTGAGGGCGTCGATGAGGAGGAGGGCGACGTCGGGGAGGGGCAGGACGGCGTGGGCGAGGAGGCCGAGGCCGGCCAGGACGAGGTTGACGAGGGGGCCGGCGAAGGCGATGAGGAATTCGCGGCCGGGGGTGGCGGCCTCGCGTTCGATGGAGGTCTCGCCGCCGAGGATGTGGAGGGTGACGGAGCGGACGGGGAGGCCGAGGACGCGGGCGGTGACGGCGTGGCTGAGCTCGTGGACGAAGACGGAGCCGTAGAGCAGGACGGCGTAGGCGAAGGCGACGAGGTAGCTGAGGGGGCGGTCGATGACGCCGTTGACCTGGCCTTCGAACATGACGGTGACGAGGAGGGCGACCAGGAACCAGCTGGGCGAGACGTAGACGGGGACGCCGAAGGGGCGGCCCATGTAGAGGCCGGGCCGGGCGTCGGGGCCGCCTTTGCGGGGGCGGGGGTCGCCGGCGGGCGTCTTGCCCTGGGTCGGGGGCGCGGTGTTGGTCACATATCCGATGCTACGGCCCCGTTGGGGCGGGTCGGGGTGGCGGTGCGCGGTGATCTCGGCGGGTGGGCGGGGGATCCCGGCGGGTGCGCGGGGGTGCGGGATTTCGTCGGGGGCGTCGCCTACGCTGCTGTGCCATGACGACGACCGAGACCGGTGGTGAGGTGTCCGTTCCGTCTCCGCGGGGTGGGGGCGGGGTGGAGGTGGTGGGGTCGCTGTCGCCGTCGCGGGCGGGTGATTTCATGACGTGTCCGCTGCTGTACCGGTTCCGGGTGATCGATCGGCTTCCGGAGCGGCCGTCGCCGGCGGCGGTGCGGGGGACGCTGGTGCACGCGGTGCTGGAGCGGCTGTACGACCTGCCGGCGGGCGGGCGGACGGTGGGGGCGGCGCTGGAGCTGCTGGGGCCGCAGTGGGAGCGGCTGCTGTCGGCGGAGCCGGAGCTGGGCGGGCTGTTCGGGGACGGCGAGGCCGGGGAGGCCGAGCGGGCGGAGTGGCTGACGCAGGCGGAGCGGATGGTGGAGCGGTACTTCACGCTGGAGGATCCTCGTCGGCTGGAGCCGGCGGAGCGCGAGCTGTTCGTGGAGACGGTGCTGGATTCGGGGTTGAAGCTGCGGGGGTACATCGACCGGGTGGACGTGGCGCCGTCGGGGGACGTGCGGATCGTGGACTACAAGACGGGGACGGCGCCGCGGGCGGATTTCGAGGCGCGGGCGCTGTTCCAGATGAAGTTCTATGCGCTGGTGCTGTGGCGGTTGCAGGGGCGGGTGCCGCGGTTGCTGCAGTTGATGTATCTGGGGAACGGCGAGGTGCTGCGGTACGAGCCGGACGAGCGGGATCTGCGGGCGACGGAGCGGAAGGTGGAGGCTCTGTGGCAGGCGATCCGGCGGGCGATGGATTCGGGTGAGTGGCGGCCGCGGACGAGCCGGTTGTGCGATTGGTGCGATCACAAGGAGCGGTGTCCGGAGTTCGGGGGCACTCCCCCGCCGCTGCCCGCGGTTCCGGTGCGGCGTCCGTCTCCGGCGGATCTGGAGGGTGCGGCGGAGGGCGGCGCGGTGCGGGAGCGCGACGACCTGTAGCGGTGCGACCTGTAGCGGTGCGGGGCTCCGGGCGCCGCGGGGCGTAGGGGCCCCGCCGCCGCGGGGCGGAGAGGCGGCGTGCGGGGTCATCCTTGGGGAGGATCGCGGATCCGCGCGCAGGAGGGGTCGCGACCTGCTGTGACCTCCTAGGGTGATAGTCGTGTCACCCCGCATCCGTGGTCTTCGTACTTTTCGTGCCTGGCTGCAGGCGCGTCCGCAGGCGGCGGACGCGTTGCTCGCGGCCGGGCTGCTGCTGGTGGGTCTGCCGCAGATGTACCTGCAGGACTTCCCGGAGAGCGGTGACTACGCGGCGTTCCGGGCGCCGGACGCGGTCAACGGGCTGATCGTCGTGGTGGTGACGATGGCGCTGGCGTGGCGGCGCCGTCATCCGCTGCCGGTGCTGCTGGTGGTCGTGGCGGGCGAGCTGACGCTGACGGTGTGGGGGTATCCGCCGTCGGTGCCGGACGTGATGTCGTTCCTGATCGCGGTGTACAGCCTGGCGGCGCACCGGGGGCTGGCGCAGAGCGCGCTGGGGGGCGTGGCGGGGTTCGTGTCGTTCCTGGTGTCGCTGGTGATGCTGCCGGTGGGGACGTCGCCGGTGGTGCTGGTGAGCGATTGCGCGCTGGTGGCGGGGGTGTGGGTGCTGGGCCGGAACCTGCGGTTGCGGCGGGCGTACTTCGCGGAGCTGGAGGATCGGGCGGCGCGGCTGGAGCGGGCGCGGGGGACGGACGCGCGGGCGGCGCGGATCGAGGAGCGGTCGCGGATCGCTCGGGAACTGCACGACGTGGTGGCGCACCATGTGAGCGTGATGACGGTGCAGGCGGGGGCTGCGCGGCGGATCATCGACCGGGATCCGGGGAGCGCGCGGGAGGCGATGTCGACGATCGAGGAGGTCGGGCGGACGGCGCTGAGCGAGATGCGGCGGATCGTGGGGGTGCTGCGGACGGAGCGGGACGCCGACCAGGCGGGGCGGGAGCTGGCGCCGCAGCCCGGTCTGGGGGATCTCGGGGAGCTGCTGGACCATGTGCGGGAGACGGGGCTGTCGGTGCAGCTGTGGATCGAGGGGGAGGCGCGGACGCCGTCGCCGGGGGTGGACGTGGCGGCGTTCCGGTTGATCCAGGAGGCGCTGACGAACACGTTGAAGCATGCGGGGGCGCAGGCGCGGGCGTGGGTGCGGCTGTACTACACGGACGCGGATCTGACGGTGGAGATCGAGGACGACGGCCGGGGCACGGCGACGATCGTGGCGGACGGGACGGACAATCCGGGGCACGGGCTGGTGGGGATGTACGAGCGGGTGGCGCTGTACGGGGGCGAGTTGCGGATCGGGCCGCGGGTCGGCGGGGGGTTCGGGGTGCGGGCGCGGTTCCCGTTGGAGGCGTGAGCGGTGGCGCCGCTCCGGGTGGGCGGTTCGCGAGGCGCTCGACCCCGCCCGGCTCGCGGCGGCCGCATGGCGGCCGCGGAGGCGCTGCGGGGCGCCGCCGGGGCGGGGAGGGCATAGGGTGACGATGGCCGGTGCTAGGCGAGGAGCGGGGACGATGGACGCAAGCGGGGTGGCCGGGTGAGCGCGGTGCGGGTGCTGCTCGTCGATGATCAGCCGTTGCTGCGGACGGGGTTCCGGCTGATCCTGGAGGCCGAGGCGGACGTCGCGGTGGTCGGTGAGGCCGGGGACGGCGCGGCGGCGGTGGAGATGACGCGGTCGCTGCTGCCGGACGTGGTGCTGATGGACATCCGGATGCCGGGGGTCGACGGGATCGAGGCGACCCGGCGGATCATCCGGGAGGGCGCGGCGTCGCACGATCCGAAGGTGCTGATCCTGACGACGTTCGATCTGGACGAGTACGTGATCGAGGCGGTGCGGGCGGGGGCGAGCGGGTTCCTGCTGAAGGACTCGCCGCCGGAGGATCTGGTGCAGGCGATCCGGATCGTGGCGGAGGGCGACGCGATCGTGGCGCCGAGCGTGACGCGGCGGCTGCTGGACCGGTTCGCGACGCGGCTGCCGGCGGTGCGGGACGCGGCGCCGCCGCCGGGGCTGGACACGTTGACGGCCCGGGAGCGGGAGGTGCTGGCGCACGTGGCGCGGGGCCAGTCGAACGCGGAGATCGCCGCGGAGCTCGTGGTGAGCGAGACGACGGTGAAGACCCATGTCGGGAACGTGCTGGCGAAGCTGGGGCTGCGGGACCGGGTCCAGGCGGTGGTGTACGCGTACGAGACCGGGTTGAGCCGCCCGGGGCAGGGCTGATCGCGGGCGGTGCGGCGGCTCTGGCGGCGGCTTTTCCGGGCCGCGCCAGAGGGGGCCGTCCCTGAGGGTGTGCGGGTGGTGTCCGGGCTGGTGAGGCGGTGTCCGGTGGGTGCGGGGTCAGGGGGCGTCCCTGAGCCGCCCCCTCTTTCGCCGGCCGGTCCCCTACTCCGGTAGGACGACGCGGGTCGGGCGTCTCCTGCCACGGATGGAGTGGTAAGTCCATTCCTGGGGTGCATCTCCGGAGGCGGTCGGACTTCTACTGTTCTGTGTGGTGGGCCGGCGGGGGGACGAATCGCGGCCCGCAGCAGTTCGTTTTCCACCTCATCCACTCACACAGGGGAGTTCACGTGACGAACACCGCCCCATCGACCGCTGACGCGCACTCCGCGCCCGGGGCGGGCGACTTCGCCGCACGGGCCCATCAGATCGCCAAGGTGTACGGGCGCGGCGACGCCCAGGTGGTCGCGCTCGACTCGGTGACCGTGGGGATCCCCCGCGGCCGGTTCACCGCGATCATGGGCCCCTCGGGTTCCGGGAAGTCCACGCTGATGCACTGCATGGCGGGGCTGGACTCGGTGGACTCCGGGCAGGTCTTCATCGGCGACACCGAGCTGACGGGGCTGAAGGACAAGCAGCTGACCCGGCTGCGCCGCGACAAGATCGGGTTCATCTTCCAGGCGTTCAACCTGGTCCCGACGCTGACGGCGCTGGAGAACATCACGCTGCCGATGGACATCGCGGGCCGCAGGGCCGACCGGGCGTGGGTGGACGAGGTGATCGACACCGTGGGGCTGCGGCCGCGGCTGAAGCACCGGCCGACGGAGCTGTCGGGCGGGCAGCAGCAGCGGGTGGCGTGCGCGCGGGCGCTGGCGTCCCAGCCGGAGATCATCTTCGCGGACGAGCCGACCGGGAACCTGGACTCGCGGTCCGGCGCGGAGGTGCTGTCGTTCCTGCGCGACTCGGTCACCCGGATGGGGCAGACGATCGTGATGGTGACGCACGACCCGTCCGCGGCGGCGTACGCCGACCAGGTGCTGTTCCTGACGGACGGGCAGATCGTCGACACGATGACCGGGCCGACCGCCGAGCGGGTGCTGGAGCGGATGAAGGGCTTCGAGACGGCGGGCCGACCGGCGGCCGCGCCGGGCGGGCACGGGCCGGGGGTCGCGGCGCGATGATGGGCAAGGTCACGCTCCGCAACCTGGCGGCGCACAAGATCAGGCTGGTGCTGACGGCCGTCGCGGTGATCCTCGGCGTGGCGTTCGTGGCCGGCACGCTGATCTTCACCGACACGATGAACAAGCGGTTCGACGACCTGTTCAGCCGGGTCGGCAAGAACGTCGCCGTGGACGTGCGGGCCAAGAAGGTCGTCGGCGGCGAGAACGACGGGCGGGCGGCGCAGCCGGTGCCGGCGTCGGTCCTGACGGCGCTGAAGGGCGTCGACGGGGTGAAGGACCCGCAGGGCAACGTGAACGGGTACGCAGCCGTCGTGGGCCGCGACGGGAAGATCGTGGGCTCGGGCGGGCAGGGCCCGCCGCAGCTCGGCACGAACTGGAACGCCGACGGGTCGTTCGACCTGAAGACGGGCCGGGTGCCGCACGGGCCCGGCGAGGTGATCATCGACGCGGAGACCGCGAAGAAGGGGAGACTGGCGGTCGGCGACACCGTCGGGGTCGTGTCGTCGGGGCCGCCGCAGCGGATGCGGCTCGTCGGGCTGATCGACACGGGGAACCTGATGGGCGCGAGCGTCACCGCGTTCGACACCCCGACGGCGCAGCGGCTGATGCTGAAGCCCGGCTACTTCAGCGACATCGAGATGGGCACCACCGGCCCGTCGGAGACGCAGCTGCGGGACCGGGTCGCCAAGGTGCTGCCGAACGGCGTGGAGGCCGTCACCGGCACGAAGATGCGCGACGAGAACAAGAGCGACGTCGCGCAGATCATGGGGTTCTTCCGCACGTTCCTGCTGGCGTTCGCGCTGATCTCGATCTTCGTCGGGGCGTTCATCATCTTCAACACGTTCTCGATGCTGGTGGCGCAGCGGACCCGGGAGCTGGCGCTGCTGCGCGCGATCGGCGCGGCCCGCCCGCAGGTGACGCGGGCGGTGATCGGTGAGGCGGTCGCGGTCGGGGTCGTCGGGTCGACGCTGGGCCTGGCGGCCGGCGCGGGCCTGGCGGCGCTGCTGCAGACGCAGATGGGCGACGCCGGCTCGGGCGGGCTGACGTTCACCCTCACGCCGGTGGTCTGGTCGTACGTCGTCGGGATCGTGGTGACGGTGGTGTCGGCGTACTTCCCGGCGCGGCGCGCGGCGAAGATCCCGCCGGTCGCGGCGATGCGCGACGACGTGGCGCTGCCGCAGCGGACGCTGCGGATCCGGGTCGCGCTCGGGTCGCTGCTGACGCTGCTCGGCGCGGGCCTCATCGCGGTGGGCCTGGCCGGCGGCGGCGGGAACCCGGCGGTGCCGGTCGGCGGGGGCGCGTTCGCGGTGTTCATCGGGGTCGCGATGCTCGCGCCGGTGATCAGCGTGCCGGTGGTGAAGGTGCTGGGGTGGCCGTTCGCGCGGCTGATGGGCGCGCCGGGCCGGCTCGCCCGGCAGAACGCGCTGCGCAACCCGCGCCGCACCGCCGCGACCGCCGCGGCGCTGATGATCGGCCTGGCGCTGATCACCACGGTGAACGTGCTGGGCGCGACGATGCGCGCGTCGATCGACGAGCAGGTGGACGCGCAGTTCGGCGCGGACTACCTCGTGCAGGCGACCGGCGGCGACATCACCGCGGACGCCACGCAGAAGATCAAGGCGGCGGCGGGGGTGGAGTCGGCGTCGCCGACCTACGAGGGCACCGCGAAGATCGCCGGGAAGCGCGGCACGTACATGTCCGGCGACGTCGGCGTGATCGCCAAGGCGGCGCGACTGAAGATGGTGTCGGGGAGCACCGCGATCGGCGCGGGCGGGCTGATGGTGAACGAGTCGACCGCCAAGGACAACGGCTGGCGGGTCGGGTCGACGGTGCCGGCGCTGTTCCCGGACGGCAAGACCGAGCAGCTGAAGGTGACGGGGATCTTCGAGAAGAGCGACCTCATCGGCGGCCGGATCGTCTCCGAGCAGGTGTACCTGCGGCACACGGTGCGGCCGTCGGTGGACGCGGTGCTGGTGAACGCGGCGAAGACGGACGCCACGACGAAGGCATCGATCGAGTCGGCGCTGAAGGCGTACCCGAACCTGAAGGTGTCGGACCAGTCGTCGCTGAAGAAGGACGCCCGCAAGCAGGTGGACGGGTTCGTGACGTTCCTGTCGATCCTGCTGGCCATGTCGGTGATCATCGCGGCGGTCGGGGTCGTGAACACGCTGGCGCTGTCGGTGATCGAGCGGACCCGGGAGATCGGGTTGCTGCGGGCGATCGGCATCAGCCGCCGCCAGCTGCGGCGGATGATCCGGGTCGAGTCGATCGTGATCGCGGTGTTCGGCGCCGTGCTCGGGATGGGCATCGGCGTGGCGTTCGGGGCGGCGCTGCAGAACGCGCTGAAGGGCCAGGGGCTCGGCGTGCTGGCGGTGCCGTACGGGACGCTGGCGGTGTACCTGGTGGTCGCCGCGGTGATCGGTGTGCTGGCGGCGCTGTGGCCGGCGTGGCGCGCCGGTCGGATGGACGTGCTGAAGGCCATCTCCACGGACTGACCGGCGGCTCCCGTCCCGAAGCCCCGGCCCCCTTCAGCGGGGGGCCGGGGCTTCGGCGTGTCGCGAGGACACCGCGAGCGGCCGGCGTCGACCAGCACCGGTGCCGCGTGACGGGAGGCAGAGGGTCGCCCTCTGGAGACGACGCTCTGGAGACGACCGCTCCGGTGTCAGGGGCGGCTGCC
>NZ_JBEYYT010000308.1:0-11562 GCF_040645715.1 Spirillospora sp. NPDC046719
GCGGCCGGCCGGCGCGGGCACGGTGTGAGGGCCGCGCACGGTGCGGCATGCCGGGTCGCAGAAGGCCCCGCCAGCCGTTTGGGATCGTTCCAACGGGCCGACCGCTCCCCGGATCCCGCGAGGCGCCGCCGAAGCGCGGGTCGGGAGCGGGACGTTCGCACGCCGGGGCCGCGGGACTCGCTTGCGGCAGCGCCTTCCCCGTTCCGGGAAGGCCTGCCGAAGCTCCATCAGGTCGTTCCCACGAGTCCGGTGACGATCGCGGTCGCGCTCACGATGACGATGCAGCCGAATCCCACGATGATCAGGCTGCTCATGTGATTCCCTCCCTCGCCTCGCTTGTGCTGGATCGCCATCCTGCCGCCGATGATCACGAACCCCGCCACCCCGGCCCCGAGGGCGAAGTACACCCCCCACTTGAGGACCGTCACGAACGGCCCCGCGAAGGGCGGCTCCTCGCCCTGGCCAGGATCCGGGATGCCCGGTGCCGCCAGAATCAAGCTGGTCACGTGGTGGACCAGGGCGACCGTCCACGTGGTCATCGCATTAAGCATGTGCGTCCTCCGAGATGAGGCGACCGAACCTTCGATCGACCATGCGTAGGAGGGCGGCGATCCGCCCAGTTGCGAGGGGCCCCCGGAGCACAGAGGCCGGAAGGCAGGACCGGTGTGACCGGGTTGCGTCCGCCGATTGCATGAGTGATGACCCCCTCCCAGAAGGGGGTCGCGCCGGTCAACACCGATCCGGCGAGACGAACACCTCCCGAGCACCGTTCTGCTCTACGTTCAGGACGGTCCGCGAGCCGGGGCGATCGGCAACCCCCGGCGGGCATATATCCGGCGAAAAATTCGACGCCGACGTGGACCGTCCCCGCGAGGGGCGCCGCCGAGCGGGCGGAGACGGCCGAGTACGTGCCGGCGGGAGGTCCGCGGCACAGCGGTCGGCACCGGCTCGGGCCGCCGGGCCGACCGTTCCCTCACCCTGCGATCAAACCGTTCACCTCATGGATCATGCGTGCGTAGGCCGAGGGCGGTTTCATCTTGTCCGGCGGATCGCCGAGGCGGAACGCCTCCACCCAGGGCAGCTCCCAGAGCCGGGGGACACCGCCGGCGATCAGGCGGACGAGGTCGGACAGCGGCTTCGGGCGCTTCCCGGGGGCGTCGGCGATCACCACCAGGCCGAGGAGCTGCACGCCCGGGAGCACGCCCGAGGCCCACTGGGCCACCGCGCCCTGGGCAGCCAGCAGCCCCGCCGCGTGGCTGCGCGCGACCAGCAGCACCCGGGAGTGCCCGGGCGGTGCGGGGACCGGCCAGTAGCGTCCCGCGCTCGCGCTGTTGGTGAGGAGAGCCGCCAGCGTGGACGTGCCGGCTCCGCCATGGCAGGAGGAGAGCCAGACGTCCGGGCCTTGGCCGCTGTAGGTGACCAGCCCGAGAGCGCTCTGCGGCGAAGGCGCTCGATCCGCGGGTATGACCGCCTGCGCGACGAAGCCTTGGCCGGGCGCCGCCGCCTGCTGCGCGTACCCCTGCGGCGCCGCCTGCTGCGCGTACCCCTGCGGTGGCGCCTGCTGCCCGTATCCCTGCGGTGGCGCCGCCTGCCGGGCGTATGCCTGCGTTGGCGCCGTCTCCTGCCCGTACCCCTGGGGCGGCGCCGTCTCCTGCCCGTACCCCTGGGGCGGCGCCGGCTGCTGCCCGTACGTCTGCGGTTGCGTGCCCGGCATCGCCGGTGGGGCCTCGCTGCCGATCCCCTCGTACGCCTGGGCGCCGCTCGGTGATGGCGGCATTCCCATGGCCTCCTCCGGAGTGAAGTCACAAGCGACTTTGCGCGTACGGGTTCGACCGTCCGTGGTTCGCCGCCAACTTCAACCTCGGGATACACCCGTCTCTGCGGATTTCGACGCTGCGTGACGGCTCGGTCACTCTACCGGCCGGTCAGGGGCGATCCCCGGGGCGAGGCCGCCGGAGGCACCTTGCGTATCCGCCCGATGACCACACTGTCTTGGTCGGTGGGCGCACTGTCTTGGTCGGTGGCGCAGGGAGGTGGCACATGCCCGGAGAGCGGGCCGACGGCGAGGGTCCGCGCTCCGCCGTCCGGGACGGACGGCGACGTCACCGCCGCCCTCGCCCACGTCATCGACTGCCCGAAGGATAGTTCCCGATGAGGAAGTACAGCCTGGTGAACCTCATAGCCTATTCAGGCTGCCTGGGCGTATTGCTCATCGTGGTGATGTTCGTCGCCGTCGTGACCGTGGCCAGCCAGAAACTCCTTTCACCTTTCCAGGCCGCATGCGCACCGGCGGACGGCCCGGGCCCGGAGCAACTGAGCAACGCGCCGAAGCCGAGCCCCAAGACGACGGGCCCGAGCGCTTATCCCGCCGCGTACACCGTGCGCCCCGCTTCCCTGCCGTCCGGCGGCAAGACCGTGCAGAACGTCGCCCTGACCCGCGCCGACGCCGCGAACAGCATCCCCACGCCCTATTTCAAGCTCTATAAAGCCGCAGCGGCGGACAAGAGGTTCGGCGGAATTCCCTGGTCCCTGCTCGCCGGAATCGGGAAGGTCGAGACCGACCACGGCCAATCCGATCTTCCGGGCGTCAAGTCAGGGGAGAACTACGCCGGCGCGGGCGGCCCGATGCAGTTTCTGCAAAGCACCTGGGAATCCGTAACCCCGTACACCGTAGCGATCGACGGACCCACCTTCGGTCCGGATGGCAACCCCGATGGCAAGCCCGATGGCAAAAAGGACCGCTACGACCCGTCGGATGCGATCTTCACCGCGGCCAACTACTTGCACCACAACGGCGCACCCGCACAGGTCAGAAAAGCGATCTTCGCCTACAACCACTCCAACGACTATGTGAATCTGGTGCTGTCGTGGGCCAAACGCTACGACAAGAACTTCTCCCTCACTCCCGGGAACCCCTCCCAGGTCTCCTGCGGCGGCGGGTTCGGCGCGGGCGGCAGCTATGCGCCCGGATCGGTCTGCCACGACGCCGCGGGATTCGTCGCGGGCCACATCACGAAGCGGATGGCCTGTGTACGGGACCAGATCAAGACCAAGTTCAAGGTGCCCCGCGGTATCGGCTGCTACCGCGCCGACGGCGGCATCGCCGGCGGCGGCGAGCACCCCCTCGGCCGCGCCTGCGACTTCATGATCAGCTCCGGGTCGCCCAAACCCGACGAGGTCAAGCTCGGCTACGACATCGCCAACTGGGCCAAGGCCAACGCCAAACGCCTCGGGATCGACTACATCATCTACCGCCAGCACATCTGGAACCCCGCCCGGGCCAAGGAGGGCTGGCGGCAGATGGAGGACCGCGGCGGGCTGACGGCCAACCACTACGACCACGTCCACATCTCCGTGCTGGCGGGCGACAAGTTCAACGCCTGACCCCCGCAGCACGCCTTGCGCACGAACTTCAGGAGGTGCCCATGGCCGCCCCCGGCCGCCCCCCGCGCGTCGCTCTCCTCACCGCGCTCGCCTGCGCCGTGAGCGCGTGCGGCGTGGGGCACCGGGCCGCACCAGAGGCCACCAGCGCCTCCCCCACCGCCGCGATCTCCTCGCCCGCGCCCGCGTCCCCGACCTCGTCCCCGAGGATGCCCCGCGGCCTGCCCGACCTCTCCCGGCTCGACCAGAGCGACGCCACCGCGGTGTCCAAGGCGGCGCTCACCCTGATGTGGACCGTCGACTCGGCCATCGACCACGGCCAGCAGGACGCCTACCAGCGGGCGACCCCCCTCCTGGACAGCGTCTACAAGGCCGTCATCGATGGCCAAGGCGGCGGCAGCATGCCCGGGCTATGGAGCCGCCACCGTGCCTACGCCAAGGTTCGCCTCACCCGGCAGACCCCCTTGGGTGACGTCCCCGCCGACACGCCCAAGCTGGCGCACCGGCAGTGGCGGATCGACGTCACGCCCACCGGCCGAGACGGGTGGAAGGGCACCCCCGTCCACGCCACCGCGTTCGTCACCCTGCGCCGCGACGGACCGGACGCCCCGTGGCGCGTGTCGGCCGTGGGAACCACCTGAGCGGCGGGAGGGCACCGCATGACGAGGGCACGGCCGGTCGGCGCGCGGCGGATCCGGCGTTCGCCGCGGCCCGAGAACAGGCACATCCGGACCCAACGATCGAGGAGGTTCTGTGGCCGGTAATGACGACGATGACGTGTACACGCTCTTCTTCGGCATCGGTCTGCTGGTCGCGCTGCTGGGCGGAGCGGGCAGTTTCCTGACCTGGCTGGCGGGGCAGCTGTCCGGTGTCATCGCGGGCGGCGGGTGGCCGGACTCCGACCCCACGGACTGCCTGCGCATCGCCTTCAGGTTCGTGACCCATCCGAGCGACCCGCGGAGCGCGTGGCCGCCCGCCGCCGCGGCGGCTCTCGGGTCCGGACCGGTCTTCTTCTCCTTGCTCGCCGTGTTCCTCACGGTGGCGGCGGTGGGGACCTACTTTGCGGTACGGCTGTTCCTCAACTTCCGGCGCCGCAGGACGGTCCGCCGGTTCCGCCTCGGGTACGCCTCCGGCTGGGAGGTCCGCAAGCTGCTGAGCGCCCGGACCGTGCAGAACAAGGCCTGGCAGGCCCGCCCGTCGACGCACGGCCAGAACGTCCGGAAGATCAAGCCCGAGGAGGTCGGCTTCTACCTCGGGCGGGACATCCGGTCCCGGCGCAAGCTGTACGCGTCCATCGAGGACATGGCGATCATCATCTCCGCGCCGCGACAGGGCAAGGACGTGCACTTCGTCACGCCGTTCACCATCGACGCCCCGGGCCCCGTCATCGTCACCTCCAGCCGGCGGGAGACGTTCGTCAACACCGCCATGATCCGGGCGCAGTACGGCGAGGTCTATGTGTTCGACCCGTGGAACTGGACCGGATGGCCGAACCGCATGCGCTGGTCACCGCTGCAGGGGTGCGAGGACCCGAACGTGTGCGCGGTCCGGTCCGGCACGCTCGTGGAGGCGAGCGGCTTCTCGATCGGGCGGGAAGGCGGCATCGTGCTCAGCGGTGTCATCACCATCATCCGGTGCCTGCTGCACGCCGGCGCGATCGGCAGGGTCAACTTCCGGGAGGTGATGCGCTGGATCTACGAGGCGAACGGGGAGGAGGCGCTCGAGATCCTGCGGCAGGGCGAACAGGAGGGCCGGACCGCCCCGGGGTACACGGGGCAGCTGGAGTTCAACATGCGGGACGAGCGCCTGTGGTCCGGGGTGATGCAGGTCATGCATGCCTTCTCGCATCCCCTCGTCCTGGAGGACTGCTCGCCGGAACCTGGGGAGGAGTTCGACTTCGCCAAGTTCCTCAAGGGCCGGAACACCCTGTACTTCGTCGCGAAGAGGCAGCCCGACTGGGGCGGCATCGCCCCGGTCGTCACCACGATCCTCGAACAGTACTTCCGGTCGGCGCGCGGTGTGGCGATGAAGAACCCGACGGGTCGCCTCGACCCGCCGCTGACCTTCGAACTCAACCAGGTCGCCGACGTCTTCGTGTCGGGCGGCCTGCCGACCTACATGGGCGAGTCCGGTGGGTACTCCATCTCCGTGCACGTCTACCTGACGTCACTGGCGGAGGCCCGCGCCAAGTGGGGCGCGGACCGCACCGCGGCCCTGCTGGACAACGCCACCATGAAGATCATCTCGGGCGGCGCCGGAACGATCAAGGACATCTCCGACCTCTCCGACCTCGTGGGCAAGCACGAGGGGAAGCAGATCCTGACCCCCGAGGAACTGCGGACCATGCGCTTCGGCCGCGCCGTCGTCGTGGCCGGCACCGCGCGGCCTGTCGAAATGTGGCTGACCCCCTGGTGGAAGCGCAAGGACCGGGAGGCCATCGTCCGCGGCAAGGAGGCGGTCGAAGCGATGATCCGCCAGAAGGACTCACCGCCGCCGTACGCGCCGCCGCCGGCCGGCCCGGCACCGGCCGCCCTTCCGCCCCACGACCCGCCGCCGGACGCCTCGCCGACCGACACCCGGCCGACCGACACCCGGCCGAGCGACGACCCGCCGCCCCGGCCGACCGACACCTGGTCGAACGACGCCCGGTCGAGCGACACCCGGCCGAGCGACACCCGGCCGGGCGACGACACGTCGGCCGACGAACGAGCGGCCGACGAGCGAGCGACCGCCAGAACGGCGACCGACGAACGAGCGGCCGACCAGCGAGTGACGGCCAGAACGGCGGCCGACAGGCGAGCGGCCGACGGATCGGCGGACGCCGGTGCCGTCTCGGCACCCGCGGCCTCCGGGACGGGCGACGATGACGACGATTCGTCGATCGTGTGGTGAGGAGGCCGTCCGGGGTTGCGGCGAAGGCCGCCCGCCGGACGGTCCGTCTGTGGGCCTGACGTGCGGCGGCCGGTCCGGGCGGCCGGTGCCGCACCCGGCCGGAGCGCCGACCGGACCACAGAACCTCGCCGCCGACCCGATCACCTGGCAGGCGGCCGGACGCGGAAGGGCACCGTGACTCCCACCTCGCGGATCAAAGAAGAGTTCTACCTCCGGCGGACGGTCGGCGACGATGTCCCGCTGTTCGTGGACGCCACCCGGTACGCCCGGGACCGGACGCCCTACCCGCTGAGCGCCAAGCGGGCGCTGAAGGCCACCTGCGCCGTGCGGACGGACGACGAGGTGGTCGCCTTCAGCCTGCGCGACTACACCGCGCGGCAGGCCGAGCGGGAGGTCGAGCAGGTCGAGAACACCGTCGGCACGACGACGGTGACCCGGAGCAACGTGCTGCGGCCCCGGATGCCCCGCGCGACGCTGCGCGAGCTGGCCGAGGCGGCGCGCGCGTTCTCGGCGGTCCTCGGCGACGAGCTGATCGTCGAGCTGGAGGGCGACCTGTACGTCCTGGCGGTCACGGACGGGCGGGACGGGGCGGGCCTGGACCTCGTCGGCAGGCTCGCCGGGACGGTCGGCGGAGGGCACGCCCGGACGGGCGCCGCCGACACCGACGCCGAGTTCAAGATCCCGACGTCGGGGGTCCGGCTGCGCGTCTTCCTGCGCTCCCCGGTACGGCGGCGGCTCGTCGCCTACGCCTTCAGCGGCTACCTGGCCCGCAGGCCCGGCGAGCTCGAGACGCTGACCCGCGCCACCGCGCTGGCCCTCAACAGCGCCCACGACCTGGCGGCCTTCCGCCTGCTGTCCGGGCTCGGCCGCTTCGAGACGCCGCCCGCGCCAGGGCACGTCGCGAGCGAGCCGGGCATGTCGGCCGGCGGCGTCGCGTTCCCGGTGCCGGTCCGCCTGGCCATCGGCGACGGGACCCCCGCGGCCCGGGGCGACGTCGTCGCGGAGATCGATCTGGACCGGCTCGACCCGGTGACCGGCGGGCTGCTCATCCACCTGCGCGACGAGCTGACGTGGAATCCGGCGGTCGTCGGCTCCGTCCGGTTCGAGTCCTACCGGCAGGTGCTCCGCGAGGCCATCGGCGGGCTGATCGACGCGTCGTTCGGCGCCGGGGCCGTGCGGGACATCGCCTACGACATCATGCTGGGCGACGTCGACCGCGTCGCCGTCGCGGGCCTGCGGGCCGCCACGGCCGGCCTCCCGGTCCTGGAGGGCACGCCCGAGCGGGTCGAGGTGCGGCCCCCGCAGCCGGAGACCGGCCGCCCGGAGGCCGTCCAGCCGGAGGCCGTCCGCCTGGCCCCCTCACGTACGGACGCCGAGATCGCGGGAGCACTGAGGAAACTGTGATGGCAACTGCGCCCAACGTCATCGTGGCGGGGCATCCGGACCTCGCGCGGAAGCTGCGGAACACCGGCCGGTTCCCGGCGGTGTTCGACGTCGCGTCCGCGACCGCGCTGCGGGAGCTGTCCCAGAGCGGCAGGGTCGCCGCTCCGGCCACGTTCATGTTCGGCCCGGACTTCGACGAGGACCTCCCCGACGCGGGGGTGGCGGTCCTCGCCAACGGGTTGGCGGCGAGCGGGTTCGCCGTGCTCGCCCACTCCGTCTTCAGCGAGCGCGGCGACGTCTTCGACCCGCGGGTCATGGCGGACACCGGGCCGCTGACCATGGCGCAGCTGCTGGACCTGCTCTCCGGGACGGGCGCTCCGCCGGCGCCTCCGCAGAGGCGCCCGTCTGAACCGCCGCCTCCTCCCCGGCGCGAACTCATCTACGAGCCGCCGCCGGCCGCGTGGGCCACCCCCGCGCCGACGCACGCCGAGCCCGTCCCCGCTCCGCCCGTGGCCGCCCAGCCCCAGCCGCAGGCCCCGCCCGCCGAGGAACCGCCTCCCGTCCACGACGCCGACGAGGACGACCCGGACGACCTGCCGGAGTACGAGGCGCCGGAAGACGACGCCCAGCACGAATACGAGTACGAGGACGACGAGGACGCTTCGGACGACGAGGAGCACGGAGAATACGAGGAGCACGAAGAGCACGAAGAACGCGAGGAGGACGAGGGCTTCCAGGACGTCCTCGTCGCCGGTGAGCAGGGCCCGCCGGAGAGCCGCGAGCAGGAAGCGCTGCCCGAGTACGAGCACGAGTACGAGCACGAGCACGACCACCGGGACGTCGCCGAGACCCGCGCCGAGCCGCTCCCCTTCGTGCCGGCCGAGACCCGCGCCGAGCCGTTCTCGCCCGACCCGGCCGAGACCGTCGCCGAGCCTTACTCCTCCGGCCCCGCCGAGCCTTACTCCTCCGGCCCCGCCGAGCCTTACTCCCCGAGCCCGGCCGAGAACTACTCCCCGGGCCCGGCCGAGAACTACTCCCCGGGCCCGGCGGAGAGCTACTCCCCCGGTCCGGCGGAGACCCGTGCCGAGCCGCAGGGTGGCACCGACTGGATGTGGAAGGAGACGGCGCCGGAGCCCGACCACTACGCCGGCCCTCAGCCGGAAGCCGACCACTATGCGGCCATGCCGCCGGGGCCTGGATGGCAGGGCGGGCCGCCGCCGGTACCGCCCGCGCCCGTCCCGGCGCAGGGAGCGGCGGCGCCGGCGGGCTCGCGTGGCCGCGGCAGGATCGTGCTGATGGCCGGGGCGGTGTTCGTGCTCGTCGCAGGGCTGATGGCCGCGGCCGTGCTGGCGGTCGGGCCGGGGAAGGAGAAGGGGCGCCCGGAGGCGGCCACGTCCCCCGAGTCCTCGCCCGATTCACCCGCCCCCACGTCTTCGGGGGCCAAGTCTCCGGCTCCCACGTCCTCTGGCGCCGCGTCCCAGGCCCCGTCGTCCAAGCCCACGGCGGTGCGGCCGGCCGAGCAGTACAAGCCGACCGGGGTGCGCATCGTCGACAGCCGGATCTCGATCGAGGTCAGCTGGAAGGACGCCAGCGGCGGCAAGGCCGCGTACTACGTGGTCGGCGGCCCGGCGGGGCAGCGGCCCTCGACCCTGGCCAACACCAAGCAGGGAGCCACGAAGGTCGTGGTCGCCGCCCTGAACCCGAGCGTGGAGTACTGCCTGACGGTCGTCGCCGTCGTGGACGTCGACCGGGTCGCCTACGCCCAGCCGATCTGCACTCACCGCGGCAAGCGCGAGGGCTGAGCCGCCCAGAGCGGTGCGCGCGGGTCCCACCACCAGGTGAGGCGGCGCGGGAGCGGCCGGGAGCGCCGCAGCCCGGCGGCCAGGGAGCGGACCTCCGCGACCGCGAAGGCCGCGTCGTCCGGGGTGACCGCCCCGCCGAAACCGGCGGCGTCCACCAGCCCGGCCATCCTGCGCAGCCGCGCCGGGTCGGCGTTCGGCAGTTCCCGGGCAAGCCGCTCCGACATCTCGGGAGCGGTGGCGGACGCGGGCACGGTCAGGCCCGCGATGCGCATCGCCACCAGCAGCTCGGTCCACGCCGCCAGGATCCGGCCGGACGCCGGGCCCCGGCGCAGCCGCCGGAACCGGATCGCCCGCAGCGACGGGACGCCCAGCAGCACGGCCAGCAGGGCGACCAGCAGGATCCCGGGTAGGACGAGCAGGAGCGTCCCGCCCGCGCCGCCCGACCGCGACCGTCCGTGGCGGCCCGCGCCGTCGCCGGCGGCGTCCTGGCTGGGGGCCGTGCTCGGGTGGGCCTGGGCGCCTTCCGCCTGAGCGACGGAGCGCGGCTTCGTGGCCGCCTGCGAGCGCGTGCGCGGGTTCGGGTCGAACGGCACCCAGCCCAGGCCCTCGAAGCGGATCTCGCCCCAGGCCACCGCGTCGCCGGTGCGGACCACCCGGTCGTCGCCGCCGCTGCCCGGCCCGAACCCGACGACCACCCGGCTCGGGAGCCCGGCCTCCCGCGCGAGCACGGCGAACGCGCTGGCGAACTGCTCGGACGTCGCGCCGCCGCCCTTCTTGCCCGGTGCCACCAGCAGCCGGGAGAGCTCCTTGTAGCCGTGCCCGCTCGGGGCTCCCGGCTGGAAGCTGTAGGACTTGCGCAGGTACTCGGCGAGGCGGGACGCGCGCTGGTACGCGGTGCCGTCCCCGGCGGCGGCGAGGGCGATGTCGGCCAGCTTCGGCGGCGCGCCGGGCGGCAGCCGGAGGTAGCGGTCGTACCCGGAGCCGGAGGCCGCGGACGCGTGGTCCGCCTGCCGGCCGCTCCAGTCGGGGACGTCGCCGGTCGCCGAGTACGTCCGCCCGGCGACCGGGCCGTCCGAGGACAGCAGCGTGCCGGACTCCTCGTCGGCGCCGACGCCGATGCCGTTCACGCGGGTGGCGGTGCCGGGGACCGGCACCCACTGGCCGGGCAGGCCGCTGACCGAGACGCGGACCGTGGTCCGCACCGTCTTCGGGGGCGTGCCCGCCGCGGGCGGCAGGACGGACCCGCCGGGACGGTACGTGCTGTCGGGCAGCCAGACCGGTCCGGTGAACTCGCCGAGCGCGACCCATCGCAGGGTCGTCCGCGGACCCTTCACCTGCATCAGGGGCGCGTCGGGCTGGGCGGACCAGGACGACAGGTAGGAGAGCGGATTGCGGAGCTCGACCGGCGTCTCCGGGGCGGCGGCCTTGCGCGGGTCCTCCGCCCGTGCGGGCCAGCCGTCCAGCGCCCCGGACGCGGCGGCCGCGTAGACGGCGCCGGGCAGCGCCACCACGCACGCCGCGGCGGCGGCCACGGCACCGATGCGCGCGCGCCACCGGCGCTTCCCGGCCGCGGGTTCCATGCCGGGCAGCGGTACGGCGAGCCCGGCGCTGGCGGTGTCCGGACGCGCCTGCGGAGCGGTCAGCAGCAGCACGGCCGCGGCGACGGCGGCCAGGGCGGCCGACCAGTAGCCCGGCCCGCCCGCTCGGGGGTTGAGCGCCGCGGCACCGCACAGGACCACCGCGCCGGGCAGCAGCGCCGGCAGGACGCGGCCGTCGCGGCGCAGCACCGTCGCGATCGCGCCGGCCAGCCAGACCGCCGCCACCGGGAACGCCAGCAGGTCCACGGTCGCCGGGGCGTGCGGCGCGGTGGTGAGGATGCGCGCGCCGGAGTGCAGCACCGCGTCGACGGCGGCGGGCACCGGGCCCTTGACGGGTCCGGGCGCCCAGGCGGCGAGCGCGACGAGCCAGACCGCGGCCGCCGGCAGCCCGGCCGGGATCGCGGCGGGCCCGATCCCGCGCGTCAGCCGGAGCACCGCCGACGTCACCGCGACGGCCAGGACCGCGGTGGCGGCCAGCACCGCGAACGCCGGGAGCGGCCGGTCGT
>NZ_JBEYYT010000309.1:0-7897 GCF_040645715.1 Spirillospora sp. NPDC046719
GGCTTCCGCGGGGTCGTTACGCACGTACATTGAAGCCTGACCTGGCGCGTCGCACGCGTCCGAACGCGGCGTGCCGATCAGGTGCGCTCCCGTGCCGCCGCACGGGGGCCCGGGAACGAGGGAGACGACGGCGACCATGCCGAAGACCAAGACCCACAGCGGTGCCAAGAAGCGCTTCAAGCTGACCGGCTCCGGCAAGGTGATGCGCCGCCGCGCCAACAAGAACCACCTGCTCGAGCACAAGCCCACCAAGCGGACGCGCCGCCTGTCCGGCCCGGCCGTGGTGGCCGACGCCGACGCCAAGAACATCAAGAAGCTGCTGCGCAAGTAGCACCGACCGGCAACATCGACGACCGGCCGGCGCCAGGACGGCACCGGCCCCCACGAAGGAGTTCAGCACGTGGCACGCGTGAAGCGGGCGGTCAACGCCGCCAAGAAGCGTCGGGTCGTTCTGGAGCGGTCGAGCGGCTACCGCGGCCAGCGTTCGCGGCTGTACCGCAAGGCCAAGGAGCAGCAGCTCCACTCGATGACCTACGCCTTCCGGGACCGCAAGGACCGCAAGGGCCAGTTCCGCCGCCTGTGGATCCAGCGGATCAACGCCGCGGCCCGCGCCAACGGCATCACCTACAACCGGTTCATCCAGGGCCTGAAGGCCGCCGAGGTCGAGGTCGACCGGCGCATGCTGGCCGAGCTCGCCGTGAACGACGCCCCCGCGTTCGCCGCCCTGGTCAAGGTGGCCAAGGACGCGCTCCCGGCGGAGGCCGCCTGAGCCGGGCGACCTGGCGACGGGCGAGTACGGCGACATGGCGGGCCGCGAGCTGACCTCTATCCGATCACCACGGGTGAAGGCCGCTCGCCGGCTCGCCAAACGCGCCTTCCGGCGCCGTGAGGGGCGGTTCCTCGCCGAGGGGCCGCAGGCGGTGCGGGAGGCGCTGGAGATCCCCGGCGGGCTGGCCGAGCTGTTCACCACGGCCGAGGCCGAGACCCGCCATCCGGAGCTGGTCGGCGCCGCCGAGCGCGCCGGGGTCCCGGTGCTGCGGGTCAGCGGCGAGATCATGGCCGAGCTGGCGCAGACCGTCACCCCGCAGGGGCTGCTGGCGGTCTGCGAGTTCGTGGACGTCCCGCTGGCCGGCGCGCTGGAGGCCGGACCGCGGCTGGTGACCGTCCTCGCGCACGTCCGCGACCCCGGCAACGCCGGGACGGTGCTGCGCACCGCCGACGCGGCGGGGTCGGAGACGGTGGTGTTCACCGACGCGTCCGTCGACCCCTACAACGGCAAGTGCGTGCGCGCCTCGGCGGGCAGCCTGTTCCATCTGCCGGTCGTGGTCGGCCCGCGCTTCGACACCCTGATCCCCGAGCTCAAGCGGGCGGGGCTGACGGTGCTGGCCGCCGACGGCGCGGGCGACCGGACCCTGGACGACGCCATCGACCAGGGGCTGCTGGCACGGCCCACCGCCTGGGTGTTCGGCAACGAGGCGTGGGGCCTGCCCGAGGAGATCCTCCGGCACGTGGACGAGGTCGTCCGGGTGCCGATCTACGGCCGGGCCGAGAGCCTCAACCTGGCGACGGCCGCGGCCGTCTGCCTGTACGCCTCGGCGCGGGCGCAGCGCCGGGGCTGAGACGGCCGCGCGCCTGGAGCGGCGCGGCACCCGGCAGGCCCGTGGCGTTTCTCGGACACGGGCGAACGGGCGGTCACGTAGGAGCGGCCGCGAAGGTTCAATGCGTTCCGTGGCCGGTTGGCCGCAAGCGGTCGCATTCGAGGCCGTTTCGTGGCATGTGAGCTGCGAAGATGGTCTTCCCGCGGACGGAGGGGCAGGGGGCCCGCCGACGCGGGGAACTCATTCCCAGGTAGGAGCGGATACCGGTCCGGCGGTGGATTCCACCGCTCCGGCCCGCTGCCTACGGTGTTGACCAGGGGCGTTGACCAGGGCGGCAAGGGAGCCGCACGAAGTGGGGGCGAACGTGATGACCGAGGAGACCAGGCCGGCGAGACGGCCGGGCCGTCGCGCGCCGGAGATCCGGTGCCGGACGGGCGCCGGCCAGGCCGCGCCCCGCGCCTCCGCGGCGCCCGGCACGTTCTCGCCGGGGGCCGGGGCTCTCGGCGCGGCGGCGCCCGACGTGGCCGCCGCGTGGACGTCCGGCCCGGTGGCCGGCCTGGAGATCGAGGTGGCCGAGCGGCGGCCGGGGACCGCCGTCGTCACGGTGACCGGCGAGATCGACCTGCACACCGCGGACGGCCTGCGGGCCCGGCTGGTCAAGGCGCACGGCGCGGGGGCGCGCCGGCTGGTGCTGGACTTCGCCGCCGTCCCGTTCTGCGACGCCGCGGGCCTCGGCGCGCTGGTCGGCGCGCACAACGAGATCTCCGCCACCGGCGGCGAGATCGTGCTGGCCGGCGTCCGGCCCGCCCAGCTGCGGCTGCTGCGGATCACCGGCCTGCACCGGCTGTTCACGGTCCATGCGGACGTGGCGGCCGCGCTCGCGGGCCAGGGCTCGCCGACCGGCTCCCGCTGAGCACCGGCACGTACGACACCGTCGAAGCACGCCGAAGCCCGTCTAAGCACGCCCGAAGCAGGACCGAGCACGCCCGGGCCACGTCGAAGCAGGACCGGGCACGCCCGGACCACGTCGAAGCGGGGCCGGGCATGCCCGGCCGCGAGCATGATCGGGCGCGGCCGGGGACGGTCCCGCGGCCCCGGTCGCGCAGGTCAGGGTCGGGGCCGTGTCGATCATGCTCTCTGCGGCGCGCGCCGCACCGCCCGGAGCCGGTCCAGGGAGGCCCGCCCGGGACCTGCCCGGTGGCTACAAATGCCTTGCCGCTAGGCGTTCTCCGGGTCCCGCAAGGGGCCCGACTGCGGATAGAGTCTCTTCTCGACAGGCCGCGCTCTACCGGTGTTCTGGAGGCCGCTGTGGGCGGAGAGGAACCCCCCGGCGTGGCCGCGCGCGCTCTCTTCGAGCCCGGGCAGGTGGACGACCTGCCGGACGGGCTGCTGGTCGCCGACCGCGACGCCCGCGTCGTGGTGTTCAACGCCGCCGCCGAGCGGATGACCGGGATCGCCGCCGCGGCCGCGCTGGGCCGCGACTTCCGCGACGTCCTGCCGCTGCACGACGCCGAAGGCCGCGACTGGTGGAAGTGCCTGTCGCCCTACGACGGCCTCGCGACCCGCACCCGGCACCCCGAGCGGGCGCTGTTCCTGGTGGGCGGCACCGAGCTGCTGGTGACCGCCGGGTATCGGCGCGGCGAGGGCGGCCGCGTCGAGCGGTTCACCGTCTGCCTGCGCGACGCGCAGCACCGCGCCCGCCAGGAGCGCGACCGCGCCGACCTCGTGTCGACCGTCGCGCACGAGCTGCGCTCCCCGCTGACCAGCGTCAAGGGCTTCACCGCGACGCTGCTGGCCAAGTGGCACCGCTTCAACGACGACCAGAAGCGGGTCATGCTGGAGACCGTCAACGCCGACGCCGACCGCGTCACCCGGCTGATCACCGAGCTGCTGGACGTGTCCCGGATCGAGGCGGGCCGGCTGGAGATGCGCCGCCAGGTCGTCGACCTGCCCGAGGAGGTCCGCAAGGTCATCGCGGGCCGGGTCGCCGCCGGCGACGCCGAGGACCGGTTCCGGTTCGAGGTCCGCGGGGAACTGCCCGAGATGTGGCTCGATCCCGACAAGATGGACCAGATCCTGGGCAACCTGGTGGAAAACGCGGTGCGGCACGGCGCCGGGACCGTCACCATCGTGGTAGAGCCGGACGCGCATAAGGAGGGGGCCGCCGTGTCGGTGCGCGACGAGGGCGAGGGCATACCGCCCGAGGCCGTCCAGCGCGTCTTCCGGCAGTTCTGGCGCGGCCCGGGCGGCAACCGGCGCGGCGGCACCGGCCTCGGCCTGTACATCGTGAAGGGCCTGGTCGAGGCGCACGGCGGCGCGATCACCGTGCGGCGGGCGCCCGGCGGCGGCGCCGAGTTCCGATTTACCGTGCCCGCCGGGGCCCCCGACCACGCGAGCTGAGCCCGTCCCGGGCGCGGCCCGCGGCAGCGGAAGGGCTCCGGGCGGGCCGCGCGTCACGCGCACGCTTTCCGGATCCTCACCGCCCGCGCACTAGACTGCGGGCGTCCCACGCCGACCGGAGTCGATCACACCACCATGTCTGCACCCAACAAGTCCTATGACCCCGTCGAGGTCTCCGCGCTGCGGCCCGAGCAGCTGGACCGGGCCCGCGACGAGGCGCTCGCGGCGATCGCCGCGGCCGCCGACCTCGACGCACTCAAGCAGGTCCGCCTGGCGCACGCCGGCGACCGTTCCCCGCTGGCCCTCGCCAACCGCGAGATAGGCGCGCTGCCGCCGGCGGCGCGCGCCGACGCGGGCAAGCGCATCGGCGCCGCCCGCGGCGCGGTGTCCAAGGCGCTGAAGGAGCGCCAGGCCGTCCTGGAGGAGGAGCGGGACCAGCGGGTCCTCGTCGAGGAGACCGTCGACGTCACGCTGCCCTGGGACCGCGCGCCGCGCGGCGCCCGGCACCCGCTGACCACCATGCAGGAGCGGATGGCCGACGTCTTCGTCGCGATGGGCTTCGAGGTCTCCGAGGGCCCCGAGGTCGAGGCGGAGTGGTTCAACTTCGACGCCCTGAACTTCCTGCCCGACCACCCGGCCCGCACCATGCAGGACACCTTCTTCGTGGAGTCGGAGGAGTCCGGGCTGGTGATGCGTACGCACACCTCGCCGATGCAGATCAGGTCGCTGCTGTCGCGGCCGCTGCCGGTGTACGTGGTCGCGCCGGGCCGCACGTTCCGCACCGACGAGCTGGACGCCACGCACAGCCCGGTGTTCCACCAGCTGGAGGGCCTCGCCGTCGACGAGGGCCTGACGATGGCGGACCTGCGCGGCGGCATCGACGCGTTCGTCACCGGCATGTTCGGCGCGGGGCTGAAGACCCGGTTCCGGCCGTCGTACTTCCCGTTCACCGAGCCGTCGGCGGAGGTGGACATGCAGTGCTTCGTGTGCCGCGGCGCGTCCGCCGAGCCGGGCGGCGAACCGTGCCGCACCTGCGGCTCGGAGGGCTGGATCGAGCTGGGCGGCTGCGGCATGGTCAACCCGCGGGTGCTGGTGGCCTGCGGCGTCGACCCGGACCGCTACAGCGGCTGGGCGTTCGGGCTGGGCGTCGAGCGGACGCTGATGTTCCGGCACGGCGTGGAGGACATGTACGACATGGTGGAGGGCGACGTCCGGTTCACCCTCCCGTTCGGGATGGAGATCTGATGCGGGCCCCGCTTTCCTGGGTGCGCGAGCACGTCGAGCTGCCGGCCGGCGTGACCGGCCGGGACCTGGCCGCCCGGCTGATCGCGGCGGGCCTGGAGGTCGAGACGGTCGAGCAGGCCGGCGCCGACATCTCCGGCACGCTCGTGGTCGGCGAGGTCCTCGAGTTCGAGGAGCTGACCGGCTTCAAGAAGCCGATCCGCTACTGCCGGGTCGACGTCGGCGACGCCAACGGCACCGGCGAGCCGCAGAACATCATCTGCGGCGCGACGAACTTCGAGGCCGGCGACCGGGTCGTGGTGATCCTGCCCGGCGGCGTGCTGCCCGGCGGCTTCGAGATCGGCGCCCGCAAGACCTACGGCAAGATGTCCGAGGGCATGATCTGCTCGGTCACCGAGCTCGGCATCGGCGACGACCACAGCGGCATCCTCGTGCTGCCGCCGGACGCGCCGGTCGGCGCCGACGCCGTCGAGCTGCTCGGCATCCGCGACGAGGTCCTCGACATCGCCGTCACCCCGGACCGCAGCTACGCGCTGTCCATCCGCGGCATCGCGCGGGAGGCCGCGATCGCCTACGACGTCCCGTTCAAGGACCCGGCGGACGTGGAGCTGCCCGCCAAGAACGGCGAGGCGTACCCGGCGACGATCGGCGACCCGACCGCGTGCGACCGGATCGTCCTGCGGGAGGTGCGCGGCTTCGACCCAGACGCGCGGACCCCGATGTGGATGCAGGTCCGCCTGCACCGCGCGGGGATGCGGCCGGTGTCGCTGGCGGTCGACATCGTGAACTACCTGATGCTGGAGCTCGGGCAGCCGCTGCACACGTTCGACCGCGTGAAGCTCACCGGCCCGATCGTGGTGCGGCGCGCCGAGAAGGGCGAGAGCCTGGAGACCCTCGACCACGTCAAGCGCAAGCTGGACCCCGAGGACATCCTCATCACCGACGAGTCGGGCCCGATCTCGATGGCCGGGACGATGGGCGGTCTCGCGACGGAGATCGACGACCGGTCGACCGACATCGTCATCGAGGCCGCGCACTTCGACCCGATCGGCACCGCCCGGATGAGCCGCCGCCACAAGCTGCACAGCGAGGCGTCGTACCGGTTCGAGCGCGGCGTCGACCGCGAGCTGCCGCTGTACGCCTCGTACCGCGCGGCGCGGATGCTGGCGGAGCTGGGCGGCGCGGAGATCGCGCCGGGCGTCACGCACGCCGAAGCCCCGGTCGAGCGGGTCACGATCACGATGCCGGTGGGGCACCCCGACCGGGTGGCGGGCGTGACCTACGGGCGGGACGCGGTCGTGCGGCGGCTGGAGCAGGTCGGCTGCGCCGTCGAGGGCTCCGGTCCCGGCGAGGGCCACGTCCTCATGGTGACGCCGCCGTCGTGGCGGCCGGACCTGACCGACCCGAACGACCTCGCCGAGGAGGTCATCCGCCTCGAAGGCTACGAGGACATCCCGGCGCGCGCGCCGCGCCCGTCGGCCGGGCGCGGCCTGACGATCCAGCAGCGGCTGCGCCGCAGGGTCGGCCGCGTGCTCGCCGGCGCGGGTTACGTCGAGGTGCTGGCGTTCCCGTTCGTCTCCGCGAAGGACTGGGACGACCTGCAGCTGCCCGCCGACGACGCGCGCCGGCGCGCGCTGCGGCTGGCGAACCCGCTGTCGGAGCAGGAGCCGCTGCTGCGCACCACGCTGCTGCCGGGCCTGCTGCGGACGCTGGCGCACAACGTGGGACGCGGATTCCCCGACACGGCGCTGTTCGAGCTGGGCGTGGTGTTCCGGCCGCGTCCGGACGCGCCGGAGCGGTCGCCGCGCCTCGCGGTGGACCGCGGCCCGACGGCCGAGGAGGTCGCGTCCGTCGAGGCGGCGCTGCCCGACCAGCCGCACCGGGTGGCGGTCGTGCTGTCCGGCGACCGCGAGCCCTCGGGCTGGTGGGGCGGCGGGCGCCCGGCGATCTGGGCGGACGCGGTGCAGGCCGCGCGGCTGGTGGCGGCCGAAGTCGGCGTGGAGCTGACGGTGAAGGCCGACCGGCACGCGCCCTGGCACCCGGGCCGCTGCGCCGCGCTGTACGCGGGGGACGCGCTCGTCGGGCACGCCGGTGAGCTGCACCCGCGCGTCACCAAGGCGTACGGCCTGCCGGCGCGGTCCTGCGCGATGGAGCTGGAGCTGCGCCGCCTCGGCGAGCCGGTGGAGGTGCGCGCGCCGCACGTGTCGACCTACCCGGTCGCCACGCAGGACGTCGCGCTCGTGGTCGACTCCGGCGTGCCCGCCGCGGAGGTGGAGGCGGCGCTGCGCGACGGCGCGGGCGAGCTGCTGGAGGCGATCCGGCTGTTCGACGTCTACACCGGTGAGCAGGTGGGGGAGGGCCGCAAGTCCCTGGCCTACTCGCTGCGGTTCCGCGCGCCGGACCGCACCCTCACCGCCGAGGAGGCGTCGCAGGCCCGGGACGCCGCGGTCGCCGTCGCGGCCGACCGCACCGGCGCCGTGCTGCGAGGCGCCTGATCCGCGGCGCCTGATCCGAGGCGCCTGATCCGCTGGGACGTGCCCCCGGCCTGCCGCCGGCCCCGGGCACCCCTGTGTTCAGCCCGCGGGGGCCAGGCTTCCGTCCCGGGGGGCCGCGGAGACTACCCGCTCCCTAGACAGCTAGGGAGAGCGGCGTGGAGG
>NZ_JBEYYT010000309.1:7907-11557 GCF_040645715.1 Spirillospora sp. NPDC046719
TCTTTGGTGTCGTGTTGCGTGTGGTCGTGGGCGTCGTTGTTGGGGTGGAGGCCCCCGGGCCCGCCGCCCGGCCGGGCCCACGCCTGTGTTCAGCCGGCGTGGCCGAGGCTTCCGTCGCGGCGGCCCGCGGAGACGAGCCGCTCCATCGACAGCGCCGCCACCGCGTACCAGCCGGCCCCGACGAGCGCTTCGGCGCCGAGCAGCCGCAGGACGTGCCCGGGCGGCGCGCCGTCCAGGATTCCGCGCACCGCCTGGAGCCCGTGCACGACCGGCAGCACGTTCACCGCGATCCGCAGCGGCGCGGGCCAGACGGTGACGGGGACGTTCACGCCGCCGAACGTCATGACGATCCCGTAGGCGAGGTTCAGCACGAGCCACTCGACGCCGCGCGTCCGCAGCGCGACGCCCGCCAGCGCGCACCCGTAGCCGTAGCTGCTGGCGAGGATGAGCACGATGACCGGCGCCGCGTACGCGGCGCGCGGCCACGGCAGCGGCGCGCCCAGCAGCGGCGGCAGCGCGCACCAGGCGACGAGCGAGCTGGTCAGGCCGGTGGCCGTCCACTGCAGGCCGCGTCCCAGGTACACCGGCAGGTGCCCGGACGGCGTGATGGCCAGCAGCGGCAGCGTCCCGATCCGGCGCTCGCCCGCCAGCGAGATCACGACGATGGTGGCCTCCATGCAGGCCAGCACCACGATGTTGCCGACGAGCACGTACCGCATGGTGGCGTCGTCGCCGACGTAGCGGCCGAGCAGGGCGTAGAAGGCGGCCTGGCACAGCAGCCGGACGAGCCAGCCGAACGTCCACGTCCGCCATGTGTAGACGGCCCTCATCTCGGCGAATCCGAGGATCAGCGATTCGCGCACGATGCGGAGCATGGCCCTCACGAGAAATCCACCGTCCCCTCGCGCCGCATGCGGTCGACGTACCGCCGCGTCAGCCACAGGCCGGCGGCCATCGACGCCGCGCTCAGGCCGAGGACCGCCAGGACCGCCAGGACCACCCAGGGCCGGCCGCGGGTGTCGCCGTGGACCGCGCCGCGCAGCAGGTCAGCGCTCCACGACAGGAACACGATTCGGCTGAACGGGTGCAGCCAGCCCGGCAGCGCCGCGACCGGCACGAGGATCCCGCCGAGGATGTAGAAGGGGTAGCCCAGGGAGTTCTGCAGGACGTCCCGTGCGCGCGACACGACGAACACGGCGGACAGCAGCGTCGCCGTCCCGATCGTCGCGAGGCAGGTGACCGCGATCGCGACCGCGAACGTCCCGGGCTCGGCGACCGTCAGCCGGCGGCCGAACCCGAGGGCGGCGACCAGCCAGGACTCGGCGAACGCGGCGCTGCCCACCAGCACCACCGTCGCGACCCGCCCGGCGACCACCAGGCCGAACGGGACCGGCGCCGCGACCAGCGCGGGGAACCGGCCGGCCCAGCGGTCCTCGGTGACGATGCGGCCGGCGTAGTCGAGGGAGGCGACCCACAGCCCGATGAGCCCGGGCGCCAGGACGGCGTTCGCGACGACGTCCGCGCGGTGCGCGGTCAGCGTCAGCGCGAGCATCGTCGTCGTCTGCATCGGGGCGATGAGCAGCACGAGCGCGTGCTCCGGGCTGCGCCGCGACAGCGCGGCCTGCAGCCGCACCGCGTGCCAGACCAGCCGCACCGCGGGCCACATGGCACGGACCGCGCTCATACCCGCATCCCCCGGTCGCCGACCGCCCGCAGGTACACCTCTTCAAGGGTCGGCCGGCCACGCCGCGCGGTGAGGACGTCGCGGTCGAGGAGCCAGGCGAGGACACGGCGGGTGGCGTCCCGGTCGGCGGTGTGGACGCGCCGCGCCCCGCCGTCCCGCCGCTCGACCCCGGTCACCCCGGGCAGCAGCTCCAGCGGCCCGGTGAGGGCGGGGTCGGGGTCGTCGAAGTCGACGCACTCGCCGTCGCCGAGGAACCGCCCGGCGCGGGCCGGGTCGCCGGTCAGCAGCATCCGGCCGCGGTCGATGAGCGTCACCCGGTCGCAGAGCGCCGCCGCCTCGTCCATGTCGTGGGTGGCCAGCAGGAACGTGCGGCCCTCCGCGCGCAGGTCGAGGACGAGCCCGCGGAACGCGGCGGCCGCGGCGGGGTCGAGGCCGGAGGTCGGCTCGTCCAGGAACAGCAGGCGCGGCTCGTGCAGCAGCCCGCGGGCGAGGTGCAGCCGCTGCCGCATGCCGCGCGAGAAGCCCTCGACGGGGTCGCCGGCCCGGTCGCCGAGCCCGACGCGTTCCAGCAGCGCGTCCGCGCGGGCGCGGGCCGTCCGGCCGTCGAGCCGGTACAGCGCGCCCCAGAACAGCAGGTTCCGGCGGGCGGTCAGCCGGTCGTACAGGCCGCGGTCGCCGCCGAGGACGAGCCCGACGAGCGACCGGACGGCCCCGGCGTCGGCGACGACGTCGCGGCCGAGGACGCGGGCCGTCCCGGCGGACGGCAGCAGCACGGTGGAGAGGATCTTGACGAGGGTGGTCTTGCCGGCGCCGTTCGGCCCGAGCAGCCCGTGGATCTCGTTCTGCGCGACGGTGAGGGTGAGGTCGTCCAAGGCGACCACGGTGGTGCGGCGTCTGCGCGTGTAGGTGCGGCGCAGCCCGCTGGTGTGCACGGCGGGTTCCATGCTCCGACCGTCGCCGTAAGGGACGGCCCCGGGCCATAAGGCCGCGGCTCAGATCCGGCCGGTGCCGCCCTAAGCGCGCCGCGTCCCGGGCTTAGGCCAGGCCGCGGTCGCGGGCGGCGGCCGCGGCCTCGCCCCGGGACGCGACGCCGAGCTTGGCGAGGATGTTCGACACGTGCACGCTGGCGGTCTTGGGCGAGATGACGAGTTCCTCGGCGATCTCCCGGTTGGAGCGTCCGCGCGCCAGCAGCCGCACCACCTCCGACTCGCGGGCGGTGAGCGGCCCGCCCGCCGGGCCGGACAGCCCGGCGCGGCGGGCGCGTTCGGAGATCCGCCGGGCCAGCGGCGCGGCGCCGAGCCGCGCGGCGATCCCGGCGGCGCGGTCGAGCCGCTCGGCGGCGGACGCCCGGTCGCCGCGCGCCAGGTCGGCGCAGGCCGCGTCGAACAGGGCTTGTGCGAGCGGATACGGCAGGTCCAGCCGTTCCCAGGTGCGGATCACCGCGTCCCAGCCGGCGGGGCCGCCGGTCAGTGCGGTCACGGCGGCCTTGTGCGCTGCCGCCACGGGCGTCGCGGCGGGGGTGCGCGCGGCCAGGGCGGCGATCGCGGACGGATCCGTGCCGCCGGCGCGCGCGATCGCCTCCAGCAGCGGCCAGAGGTAGCAGGGCTGCACGGCGAGGCGCGGATGGCGCAGGACGGCCTCCGCCGTGGCGCGGGCGGCGGGCCGGTCCTCCTCCGCCAGCCGCCACTCGATGATCATCTGGGCGAGGGGCAGCACGGTCTGCGGGGGCCCGGCGCCGAGCGGGACGGCGAGCGCCTCGGGATCGGGTTCCGGCCCGGTGCCCCGCGCGGCCAGCAGCGCGATCCGCCAGATCATCATCTGGAGGCGGACGGCCGGGCCGTGGTGGCGGTCCAGCCGCCGCGCGAGGAGTTCGGCGGCGTCGTCCCAGCGGCCGAGCCGGTACAGCGCCTCCACCTGGTTGACGGCCGGCGCGAGCCCCCCGCGGGGCGCGCGCCCCCCGGCCACC
>NZ_JBEYYT010000310.1:0-11544 GCF_040645715.1 Spirillospora sp. NPDC046719
ACGTGGTGCGGGGCGTGCGGGTTCGCGCGGGGGTTGAGGGGGGGGTTGGAGGGGGGGACGGCGCGGGCGGCGCGGGCCGTCCGCGCGGGGGTCCGCGCCGCCTGCGCCTCGACGAGCTCCGGCACGACGGCGGGCGCGACCGGGTGCGCCGTGTCGTTCCACCGCCGCAGGACGAGGTCGCGCTCCGCGTCGTCGAGCAGCTCCACGTCCCGCAGCGGGGTCGACGGGTCCGCCTCGCCGAGCGCGCGCATGAACCGGACGTACCGCTCGTGGTGCGCGGCGACCTGCTCCTCGGTGTACAGGTCGGGGTGCGCCTCGAAGTCGACGCGGATCCCGGCGCCGTCGAGGTTGTCGTAGATGTTGATCGCGAGGTCGTCGATCGGGCCGATCGTGATGGCGTGCATCCGCGCCGGCAGCCCGGCGAAGTCGAGCCGGTAGTCGAACGCCATGATGTTGATGACGGGGCCGTAGAGCCGGCGCCGCTCGCCGAGCAGCTTCAGGTCGCGCAGCAGGTCCTCGCGGCGGTACCGCTGGTGCCGCAGCGCCCGCGCGCTCGCCCGCGTCGCCGCGCGGACCAGCTCGTCCACCGTCATGTCCGGCCGGACCTGGACGCGCAGCGGCAGGATCGTCGACAGCATCGCCGGCGTCTCCCGCGCGATCCGCGTGGTGCGGCCGCTGACCGCGAGGCCGAGGATGACGTCCTCGGTGCCGGTCATCCGCGCCACGTACGCGGCGGTCGCCGCGATCGCGAGGCCCTGCGTGGCGGTGCGGAGCCGGCGCGCCCCCGTCGCGAGCGCCGCGGACTGCTCCGGCGGGACGACCTTGACCCGGCTGATGAAGTCGGCGGTCGGCTCGGCCATGTCGTCGGCCAGGCTCACCGCGACGGGCTTGTCGGCGAACCGCTCCGTCCAGTAGGCGCGGTCCCGCTCGAACCGCTCCGACGCCCGGTACTCCTCCTCCTCGGCGAGGACGCGGCGGTAGTCGCCGAGCTCCGCCGGGACGTACTCGCCGCCGTTCGCCAGCGAGGTGTACACCTCGGCGGCCCGGTGCATGATCAGCGGCCCGCTGTGGCCGTCCTGGATCGCGTGGTGCGTGCGGATGAACCACCGGTGCAGCACGGGCGACAGCCGCAGCATCGCGGTGACGAACAGCCGGTCGCCGTCCAGCGGCAGCGGCTCCGCCATCCGCGCCTTCATCCACGCCCGCGCCGCCGCGTCCGGGTCGGGCTCGACGGACAGGTCCACCAGCGGGATCGAGACGCTCGCGTCCGGGTCGAGGACCTGCCGCACCGCGCCGTCCCGCTCGGCGAACCGGGCGTGCAGCGCCAGCACCTCGTGCGCGCCGATCCGCGCCACCCGGTCGAAGAGTTCGTGGTCGAGCGGGCCCTCGATCTCGATGTACTGCGCGATATGGATCGGCGTTTCGGGCGCCAGCTGCTGCGCGTACCAGACGCTCTGCTGAGCGGCCGATAGAGGAACGTACTCGGTGGACGGCATCAAGTGGTGCTTTCCCGGTCGAAGGGGGTTTGCTTTTGCCAGGCTTCGGCGTCAGGAAGGCGCCGGCGGGCGGAATTCAAAGAGAATGACCACAGAACTGATCGGGCTGCTCCCCGTCCCCTTTCACCCGAGTCCCTTCCGGGAACGCGGCGGCGGCGCGCGGACCCGGGGATCGACGCCCCGTGGTCCCGCCAATACAGAGCGCCGCCGCTTTCCGCCCTCGACCGGGACCCGCCCCGCGACCCATCGTCCTACTCAGGAGTAGCGGGGCCACAGTTAACCAGCCTGTCACATGCCTCGCAATCCCCTCGAAAGTAGAACTTGACCCCGCCAATTGCTCACGGGAGTGACAAAAGACCCGGTCACCGGCATGGGCGGTCAGCGGCAGGACGCTCACCCTATGACAAAGGTTGACAACTCAACACGAACAAGGTGATTACGGAGCGTTAAATGATCTCCGTGCGGGGAGTGCCGCCGGCCGCCCCGGCCCGGCCGCTACCTGGCCGGGTACTCGTGCACGACGACGGCCGCGGCGCGCACCCCGGGGTGCCGCTGCAGCACCGCCTCGATCTCGCCCAGCTCCATCCGCACGCCGGAGATCTTCACCTGCCGGTCGACCCGCCCCAGGTACTGCAGGGTCGGGCGGTCCTCGCCGCCCGCCCCGGCGGGCAGCAGCCGCACCGCGTCGCCCGTCCGGTAGAGCCGCCCGGTCGGCGACGGGCCGAACGGGTCCCGGTAGAACGCCTCCCGGGTCCGCTCGTCGTTGCCCAGGTAGCCGCGGCCGACGGCGACGCCGCCGACGAACAGCTCGCCGGTCTCGCCCGCGTCGCACGCCGTCCACGTCCCGTCGTCGCCCTCCCGCAGAACGTGCAGGCGCGCGTTGACGACCGGGGTGCCGATCGGCAGCCGCAGCAGGTCCAGGTCCCCTCCGGTCACCGTGTGGTGGGTGACGTCGTCGGAGCACTCGGTGGGCCCATAGGCGTTGAGCAGCCGCGCGTGCGGCATGGCCTCCAGCCAGCGGCGCGCGAGCTCGGCCGGCAGCTCCTCCCCCGTCGCGATCATCCAGCGCAGCCCGCCGAGGCTCCCCTCGGGCGCCCCCGGCAGGTCGTCCAGCAGGTGCCGGACCATGGTCGGGACCAGCTCGACGACCGTGATGCCCTGCTCGTCCACCGCCCGCGCGAACGCGACCGGGTCGTGGCCGACCTCGTCGCCGATCACGTCCACCCGGCCGCCGACCAGCAGCGGCGCCAGCATCTGCCAGATCGAGATGTCGAAGCCGAGCGGCGCGGTGAACGCGAGGACGTCGTCCCCGGTCAGCTCCAGGTCGACGATCTTGGCCCAGAGGTGGTTGACCATCCCCTGGTGCTCGACGACCGCGCCCTTCGGCCGGCCCGTGGACCCCGAGGTGAACAGCACGTACCGGGGCCGGTCCGGCCCGTGCAGGCGCGGCCCGCCCGCCCACGGCTCCAGGCCCGCCGCGTCCGCCGTGCGCAGCACCCGGCACCCGGCCGCCGCGGCGCCCTCCAGCAGCGCCGGCGCGCTCGCGCCGTCGTCCACCAGCACCAGCACCGGCGCGCCCGCCTGGTCGAGGACGTCGCGGACGCGCCCGGCCGGCCAGGTCTCGTCGGCCGGCACGTACAGCGCGCCGACCAGCTCGATCGCCAGGAACGCCGCCACCACCGCGGCGCAGCGCCCCCCGCCGACCCCGACCACGGTGCCGGGCTCGACGCCCGCGCCCGCCAGCAGCGCGGCCAGCCGGCGCGCCTCCGCCGCGAGGCCGGCGTAGGACAGCGACCGGGACCGGTCGGTCACCGCGGGCCGGTCCCGCTCGGCGGCGAACCGCTCCACCCGGACGATCAGCGGGTCGGCGAGGTCGACCGCGTGCTCGCGCACCATCCCGTGCCGCGCCGCCAGCTCCCGCGCCCGCTCCGCCTCGCCGGCGGGCACGGCGAGGACGGGCAGGCCGTCCAGGGGCAGCAGCCGATCCACGGCCGGGCCGCGAGCGCTCATCTTCACTCTCCGTGATGTCGTTCTTCTCCACCGTCATCGGCAAAAGAAGTGGAGGTCATAGCTTATGTCCGGCTCCGGTCCGCACCGCTCCGGATTCCGCGGATTGGACCCTACTCGCAGGTAATCGGGGGTTGCGACGGAACATGCCCGAAGGTACGGTGAGGCTCCGCCATGGTCTGGCGTGAGGCCCGCGGCGAACTCGGGGGAAGATGAGGGAATTGTTTCTTCATTCAAGGGTGACAGCGTGCCGATAATCACCTCGCCGCAGGATTTCAATGTGGACGACCTTTACGTCGACCTACGCCGCGTCATCGACCGTCCACTCTTCCTCAAATGCGAGGGATTCAATTTCGCCGGCTCGGTGAAACTGAAGGCCGCCGCCGCGATGGTGGAGGCCGCCGAACGCGAGGGCGTGCTCGCCCCCGGCTCGACGATCGTCGAGTCGTCCTCCGGCAACCTCGGCATCGCGCTCAGCCTGATCGCCGCCGACCGCGGCCTGCGGTTCGTCTGCGTCACCGACCCGCGCTGCAACCCCGCCTCCGTCAAGGTCATGCGCGCGCTCGGCGCGGAGGTCCGCGTCATCGCCGACAAGGACGCCAACGGCGGCTACCTCGGCGGCCGCATCAAGTACGTCCAGGACCTGTGCGCGTCCGGCGACGGGTACGTCTGGCTGAACCAGTACGCCAACCGCAACAACTGGCTCGCCCACTACCGCGGGACCGCGCCGGCGATCGACAGGCAGTTCCCCGACCTGGAGGTCCTCTTCGTCGGGGCGGGCACCACCGGCACCCTGATGGGCTGCGCCCGCTACTTCCGCGAGCACCGCCGGCCCGTCACGATCGTGGCGGTCGACGCGGTCGGCTCGGTCACCTTCGGCGGCATCCCCGAGCGGCGGATGGTGCCCGGCCTCGGCACCAGCGCCAGGCCCGCGCTCGTCGACGAGTCCTACATCGACGACGTCGTGCACGTCGCCGAGCCCGACACGATCCGCACCGTCCACGCGCTGTCCTCGCGCGGGTTCCTGTTCGGCGGCTCGACCGGGACCGTGGTGTCCGGCGCGTCCCGCTGGCTGGACGCCAAGTACCCCGGCGAGGACCCCGTGGCCGTCGCCATCGCCCCCGACCTCGGCGAACGCTACCTCGACTCCCTTTACGACGAGAACTGGCTCGGCGAGCACTTCGGCGAACTGCTCCCGGGGCTCGATCTCCCGGCCGCCGGTATTCTCGGCGTCTGATCATCCCGAACACCGCGAAAAGGACACGGAGTCCCTCCATGACGCAGGCCCCCACGTTCGCCGTGATCTCCGGCGCCCAGGTCCACGACGCGATCGCCGGGCGCGAGGAGCAGGTCATCGGCATGGTCGAGGCCGCCTACCGGCTGCACGGCGAGGGCCGCACCGTCAACCCCGACTCCTACTTCCTGCGGTTCCCGGACCGGCCGTCCGACCGGATCATCGCGCTGCCCGCCTCCGTCAAGGGCGACGTGGACGTGCACGGCATCAAGTGGATCTCCAGCTTCCCCGGCAACGTCGCGAACGGGATCCCCCGCGCGTCCGCCGTGCTGATCCTCAACGACGCCGAGACCGGCTACCCGTTCGCGTGCCTGGAGAGTTCCATCATCTCCGCCGCGCGCACCGCCGCGTCGGCGTCCCTCGCCGCCGCGACCCTCGCCGACGCGCGCGGCGACCGGCCCCGCCGGGTCGGCTTCGTCGGCGTCGGCCTCATCGCCCGGTACATCCACACCTACCTGGCGGGCAACGGCTTCACGTTCGACGAGCTCGGCATCCACGACCTGTCCCCCGAGCACGCCGAGGGCTTCAAGGGCTACCTCGAACGCTCCGAGAAGGGCACGGTCACCGTCCACGACTCCGCCGAGTCGCTGATCCGCTCGTCCGACCTGATCGTCTTCGCCACCGTCGCGGGCGAGCCGCACGTCACCGACCCGGCCTGGTTCGCGCACGACCCGCTCGTCCTGCACGTCTCGCTGCGGGACCTCTCCCCCGAGATCATCCTGTCCGCGTACAACGTCGTGGACGACGTCGAGCACTGCATGAAGGCCAACACGTCGCCGCACCTGGCCGAGCAGAAGGTGGGCAACCGCGACTTCGTCGCCGGCACCCTCTACGACGTCCTCACCGGCGCCACCACCCCGCCCGCCGACAAGCCGGTGGTCTTCTCCCCGTTCGGCCTCGGCGTCCTCGACCTCGCCGTCGCCAAGTACGTCCACGACCAGGTCACCGCCGCCGGGAACCTGCACACGGTCCCCGGCTTCTTCCACGAGATGAAGCGCTACGGCTGACCCGCACCTCGAAAGGGACGCCCGCCCGGTCCACCAGCCGAGTGGATAGGAGGGGCGGGGAGCGGGCACGGGTCGGTCATGGACGAGCGAGACGATCCGCGTGGGGACGTTCAGGAGCTGAGCGACTTCGAGCTGGCGGTGTACGAGACCGTGGCGGAGATCGACGTCGAGGGCCGCGCGGCGGACTTCGAGACGATCGAGCGGCTGATGGAGGCGCCCGAAGAGGATCTCTGGGCCGCGCTGGGCCACCTGGTGTCGATCAATCACCTGCACTCGACCCCGAAGGGCTACGTCCTGGGCCCGCACGACTGGGACGCCTGACCCGCCGGCCGGGGGCGTCCCGGTGAGCGGGAGGCGGTGGCGCCGGACGGGGGCGGGGCGGGAGGATGGTCCACTGCCGTGCACGTGTCTGGTCAGGGAGGCCGCCGGATGGAGCTCGTCGTCACCGAGGAACAGCGGGAGCTGCGCGACGCGCTGCGGCGGTTCTTCGCCGACCGGTCGCCGTCGGCCGAGGTGCGGCGGCTGATGGAGACGGCCGAGGGCCACGACCCGAAGATGTGGGCGCAGATGGCGGAGCAGCTCGGGCTGCAGGGCCTGGCGGTCCCCGAGGAGCACGGCGGCGCGGGCTTCGGCGTCCGGGAGCTGGCCGTCGTGTTCGAGGAGATGGGGCGGGCGGTCGTGTGCGCGCCGTTCCTCGCCACGATCACCGCGGCGGAGGCGCTGCGGGCCGGGGAGGGCGGGCACGACCTGCTGCCCGGCATCGCGGACGGTTCGACCATCGCCACGCTCGCGATCGCGGAGGACGGCGGAAGCTGGGACCTCGACGCCGTGGAGACGCGGTTCGAGGGCGGCGTCCTGCGCGGGACCAAGAGCTTCGTGCTCGACGGATGCCTTGCCGGGCTCGTGCTCGTGGCGGCGAAGGACGAGGACGGCGCCGGGCTCTACGCGGTGGACGCCGATGCCGAGGGCATGACCAGGACGTCCATGCCGACGCTCGACCAGACGCGCAAGCTCGCCCGGATCGTGTTCGACGGGACCCCGGCGCGGAGGGTCGGCGGCGCGGACGCGATCCGGCACGCGCTGGACGTCGCCGCGGTGGCGCTGGCGGCCGAACAGCTCGGCGGCGCGCAGCGGACGCTGGACATGACGGTCGAGTACGCGAAGGTGCGGCACCAGTTCGGCCGCCCGATCGGCTCGTTCCAGGCGATCAAGCACCGGTGCGCGGACATGTTCGTGCTGGTGGAGTCCGCGCGGTCGGCGGTGCTGAACGCGGCGGCCGCCGCCGACGAGAGCCCGGAGGAGCTGCCGCGCGCGGCGGCGCTGGCGAAGGCGTACTGCTCGGACGCGTTCTTCCACACGGCGGGCGAGGCGATCCAGCTGCACGGCGGCATCGGCTTCACCTGGGAGCACGACGCGCACCTGTACTTCAAGCGGGCGCAGTCGTCGCGGCAGCTGTTCGGGTCGCCGGACGCGCACCGCGAGCGGCTCGCCGCGCTCGCCGGCATCACGGGTGCAGCCTGAGCCCCTTCAGGGCCTTGTCCACGCCGTTCTTCGGCCCGTGGACGGCGAACCCGACGAGCGGCATGTCCTCGGCGGTGACGGCGCGGACGGTGGCGCGGTTGGCCTCGTCGTGGCCGGTCTTGAACATGTCCTCGATGTAGACGGCGATGTCCATCCCGCGGGCGAGGGCGCGCGCGTGCGCCGCCTTGACCCCCGCCGCGTCGGCCTCGTAGACGAGGACGGGCTGGCGGAACATCGCGAGGTAGGCGTTGCCGGAGGCGTCCTCGTAGGGGTCGCCGATGACGCCGGGCACTCCCCCGGCCACCGCGCTCGCCAGGAACGCGGTGACGTTGAGCCGCTGCCAGGCGGCCAGGTCGTCGCGGACCACGATGCCGATCTTGGTGTCGAAGCGCATGCCGTCCAGGCTGGCGGGGCGGACGGGCGGCGGTCTTGAACGCTCGTGCGCCGGGCCACACTGGGGGCGTGGACTGGAGCAGGTACTGGCGGTCGCCCGACCGCCCGCTGGAGGCGATGCACGCGCACTTCGAGCGGCACGCCTACCACCGGCACAGCCACGAGACGTACTCGTTCGGCGTGACCGAGGACGGCTACCAGGCGTTCCGGTGCCGGGGCGGCGCGCACACGAGCGCCGCCGGGATGGTCATCGCGTTCAACCCGGACGACCCGCACGACGGCCGCCCGGCGGACGCGCTGGGCTTCACCTACCGGATCGTGCACATCGGCCCGGAACTGGTGGCGGGGGTGCTGGCCGACATCGGGGGGCGTCCGGCGGGGCTCCCGCTGTTCGACGCCCCGGTGGTCGGCGATCCCGTCCTCGCCCGGAGCCTGCGGGCCCTGCACGGCGCGCTGCTCGGCGGCGCCCCGGCGCTGCGCCGGGACGAGCTGCTCACCGCGGCGGTCGGCGCGATGGTGAACCGCGCCGCGTCCGGGCGGCTCCGCGTCGGGCCGTCGTCCGGTGCCGCCGCGCGGGCCCGGCGCCGCCTGGAGGACCGCTACCTGGACGCCATCGGGGCGGACGAGCTGGCGGAGGCGGCGGGGTGCAGCAGGTTCGCGCTGTACCGGGCGTTCCGCCGGGCGTACGGGATGGCGCCGAGCGACTACCAGCGGCAGTTGCGGCTGCGCGCGGCGCGGGTCCGGCTGGCGCGCGGCGAGCCGATCGGGGAGGTGGCGGCGGCGACGGGGTTCGCCGACCAGAGCCATCTGACGCGGTGGTTCGTCCGCTGCTACGCGATGACGCCGGGGAGATTTCGAGCCGCCTGCGGTGATTGAGGAACAATGTCGCCCATGATGCGGGCGAGCGGAGCGATGTTCGGACTGGCGTACGGGGACGCACTGGGTGCGCCCACCGAGTTCCTCACGATGAAGCAGATAGAGCAGCGTTTCGGTGCGCTGGGCCCGGCGGAGCCGGAGGGCGATCCCGCCCTCGTCACCGACGACACGCAGATGGCGATCGCGGTGGGCCTCGCCCTCCTGGACGCCCTGGCGAACCCGCCGTTCACCCCCGACCTGGTCGCGCCGATGTGGCGGCGGCGGTTCGTGGACTGGCTGAACAGCCCCGACAACAACCGCGCTCCGGGCAACACGTGCCTTCGGGCCTGCCGGGGCCTGGCGGCCGGGCGGCCGTGGGTGGAGGCGACCGTCGCGGGCTCCAAGGGCTGCGGCGCGAACATGCGCGTGGCGCCGGTCGGGCTCGCGCCGGGCCTGACGGACGAGACGCGCGCGGGCGCCGCCCAGCTGCAGGCGGCGATGACGCACGGGCATCCGACCGGGCTGGCGGCGAGCGAGCTGACCGCGTTCGCCGTCCGCCTGCTCGCCGACGGCATGGCGCCCGCGGACCTGCCCGCCGCGCTGCGCGCCCGCTGCCACGAGCAGCGGTCCGTCTACCACGAGCGGTGGCTCGGCACGCTGTGGCAGCGGCCCGGCATGGACTCGCCCGAGACGTTCATCGCGCGCGGCTGGGACGAGTGCCTGGCCGTCCTCGACCGGCTGGACGAGGCCCTCGCGCGGGGCGACCGCGCGTCCGACCCGTGCGAGACCACCGGTGCGGGCTGGTGCGCGGAGGAGGCGCTCGCCACCGGGCTGCTGTGCTTCCTGCTGTTCCCGGACGAGCCCGTCGCGGCGATCCGGCGCGGCGCGGCGAGCTCCGGCGACTCCGACTCGATCGCGTGCCTGGCGGGCGCGTTCGCGGGCGCGCACCTCGGCATGGACGCCTGGCCGGCCGCGTGGGCCGGGCGGATCGAGTACGCGGCGGACCTGGCCCGGCTCGGGAGCGCCTGGGACTAGCGCCGGGGCGGCGGCACGAGAGCTCTCCGGGAGAGCCCTTGACCTCCCGCCATCCGAAAGCTAATCTCATTAGCCATAGAGCTACATCAATGAACCGGAGTGCGCCATGAGCGACCAGACGCAGTACCTCGACCTTCCCGGCGGACGCCTCGCCTACGACGACGAGGGCGACGGACCGCTCATCGTGTGCCTGCCGTCCATGCTCGACCTGCGGTCGCAGTTCCGGTTCCTCAAGCCGCGGCTGCTGGAGGCCGGATACCGGGTCGTCACCGTCGACCAGCGCGGGATGGGCGAGAGCAGCGCGGCCTGGCCCGAGTACGGCAGCACGCCGCTGGCGCACGACCTGATGGCGCTGCTGCGGCACCTGGACGCCGGACCGGCCCTGGTCTACGGCTGCTCGAACGGGGCCGCGGCGGCCGTCTACGCCGCCGCCGAGGCGCCCGAGCTGGTCAGGGGCCTGGTGCTGGCGGCGCCGTTCGTCCGGAACGCCCAGGCGGGCCTGGCGATGAAGCTGACGATGGGGCTCTTCCGGATCCCCGGCCTGGCGCTGCCGCTGTACATGTCGTACTACCCCAAGTGGGAGCCGAAGCGCCCCGCCGACTTCGACGAGCACGCGGCCCTGCTGAAGGCCAACTTCAAGGAGCCGGGGCGCGGCAAGGTCATCGCCTCCTACATGGGCATGTCGCACGACGAGGCCGAGGCGCGGCTGGACAGGGTCACCGCCCCCGTCCTGGTCATCATGGGCACCGCCGACGTCGACTGGCCCGACCCGGCCGCCGAGGCGGGATGGGTCGCCGGGCGGCTGGACGGGAAGGTCGTCATGCTGGACGGCGCCGGGCACCACCCGCACGTGGAGTTCCCCGCCGAGATCACCGAGGCCGTCCGCGCGTTCGACGCCGGCCTCTAAGGCTCGGCGGTCCAGCCCGTCCAGGCGTCGATGGCGATCGCGATGACCGGGCCCTCGGGCGGGCGGTCCCGGTACTGGGCGTAGCGGGCGGCGAGGAGCCGGACGGGCTCGGCGCGGCGGGCGTCGTCCTCGACGACGGCGGCGCGGCCGTCGACGCGCACCCACCAGAGCCGGTCCCAGTCGTCCTCGTAGTGGTCGGCGAGCAGCGCGACGTGCGGGTTGGCGCGGACGTTGGCCAGCCGCCGCAGGTCCCGCGTGGTCTTCGGCTTGTGGTCGACCGCGGTGTAGACCGACCCGCGGTGCACGGCGAACGTGACGGGGACCAGGTGCGGGCGGCCGTCCTCCCCGACGGTCGCGAGCCGCGCCACGGGGACGCTCGCGAGCAGCCGGCGCGCGTCGTCCGGTGAGAGCTTGGGCACGGGGTGCAGCCTGCCACGGCGCGGCGGCGGTTCCCAGGCTCCCCCGCGCGGGCGAGGCGGATCGCTCCCTGGCGGGAGGCCCGCCGGGGCGCGGTCCGGAAGGCTCGGACCCGTGGAAACGATCTTCAGACGGTGGCCCGCGTGGGCCGGGTACGCGGCCGGGGCGTGGGCGGTGGGCGCGGCGGCGCTGGCCCTCTACTGGGCCGCCGGAGGGACGGCCGGCTACCCGCTACGGGACGTGCGGGACGCGCACGCGGCGGCCTGGCCGATCGGGGCGGTCCTGCTGGCCGGCGGGATCATGGCGGTGGCGAGCGTCCGGGACGTCGGGCGGCTCCTGCCGCGCGCCTGGCCGCTCGCGGGGCTCTGGGCGGCCTGCGCGGTGGCGGGCGCGGGGACGTTCGGGATCGTCATGAGCGCGCTCCAGCTGGTGTTCACCGGGACGGTCGACGACTGGCCGGTGTTCGGCGTCGAAGCGTCCTGCGCGGTCGGCGCGGCCCTGTTCGCGGGGGCGGCCGCGGCGTTCCGCCGCCGGACCGAGGGGGCGTGCGCGCGCTGCGGCCGCCTGCACGCCGCGATCGGGGCCGCGAAGGTCCCGGCGCCGGTGACGGAC
>NZ_JBEYYT010000311.1:0-11542 GCF_040645715.1 Spirillospora sp. NPDC046719
GGTGAACACGGTCGGCGGGAACCAGAACCCGCGGTCGGGCAACTCGCACGGCGGCGCCCAACGGTCCGCGCCCTCCGCCTCGCCCGCCGCCGACAACTCCCGGATCCTGTCCAGTTGCGCGGCGGAGTTGATCGCGCCGATGTCGGTGTTCTTGTCCAGGGGATCACCGACCCGCAGCGTCGCCATCCGCGCCTTGAGCCGCTCCAAGACCTCCTCGGCCACCGATTCCTGGACCAGCAGGCGGGATCCGGCGCAGCACACGTGGCCTTGGTTGAAGAAGATGCCGTTGACGATGCCTTCGACGGCCTGGTCGAGGGGCGCGTCGGCGTAGACGATGTTGGCGGCCTTGCCACCCAACTCCAAGGTGAGCTTCTTGCTGGTGCCGGCCAGGGTGCGGGCGATCTGGCGGCCGACGTCGGTGGAGCCGGTGAAGGCGACCTTGTCGATCCCGGGGTGGGCGACCAGCGCGCGGCCCGTGTCACCGGCGCCGGTGATGATGTTGACGACGCCGGGCGGCAGGTCGGCCTGGCGGCAGATGTCGGCGAACAGCAGCGCGGTCAGCGGCGTGGTCTCCGCCGGCTTCAACACGACCGTGTTCCCGCAGGCCAACGCCGGGGCGATCTTCCACGCCAGCATCAGCAGCGGGAAGTTCCACGGAATCACCTGCCCCGCGACGCCGATCGGGCGCGGGTCCGGGCCGAACCCGGCGTGGCCGAGTTTGTCGGCCCAGCCGGCGTAGTAGAAGAACCACGCCGCGACCAGCGGGACGTCGACGTCGCGGGACTCGCGGATCGGCTTGCCGTTGTCGATCGACTCCAAGACGGCCAGCTCCCGCGAGCGTTCCTGGATGATGCGGGCGATCCGGTACAGGTACTTGGCGCGCTCAGCGCCCGGCATCGGCCCCCACACCCGCTCATAGGCGGCGCGAGCGGCCTTCACAGCCCGGTCCACATCGGACTCATCGGCGCACGCGACGTCGGCCAGCACGCTCTCATCGGCCGGATTGATCGTCTTGAACGGCTCCCCGTGCCCCTCGACGAACTCACCGTTCACGAACAGCCCGTAGGAGCCGCGGATGTCGACGACCGACGCCGACTCCGGTGCGGGCGCGTACTCGAACACCATGATCAGTCCAGGGTGAAGTAGTCGGGACCGGAGTACACCCCGGTGGACAGCTTGCGGCGCTGCATCAGCAGATCGTTCAACACACTGGAAGCACCCAGCCGGAACCAGTCAGGCGACAGCCAATCCGGGCCCGCGGTCTCGTTCACCAGCACCAGATACTTGATCGCATCCTTGGTAGTGCGGATCCCACCCGCGGGCTTCACCCCGACCTGACGTCCCGTCACCGCGCGATAGTCGCGGACGGCCTCCAGCATCACCAGCGTCACCGGCAACGTCGCGGCGGGCGCGACCTTCCCGGTCGAGGTCTTGATGAAGTCCGCGCCCGCCCGCATCGCCAGCCAGGAAGCACGCCGCACGTTGTCGTAGGTGACCAGCTCACCGGTCTCCAGGATCACCTTCAGATGCGCCTCGCCGCACGCCTGCTTGACCGCGGTGATCTCCTCGAACACCTTCAGGTAGTCGCCCGACAGGAACGCGCCCCGGTCGATGACCATGTCGATCTCGCTCGCCCCGGCCTGCACGGCCGCGCGGGTGTCGGCGAGTTTGGCCTCCAGCGGCGCACGCCCCGACGGGAACGCCGTCGCCACCGACGCGACCCCGATCCCTGAGCCGTCCAGCGCCGCGACGGCCGTCTCCACCATGTCCGAGTACACGCACACCGCCGCGACCTTCGGCACCGTCGCGTCCGCCGGATCAGGACGGACGGCCTTGGCGCACAACGCCCGCACCTTCCCGGCCGTGTCCGCGCCCTCCAGCGTGGTCAGGTCCACCATCGAGATGGCCAGATCGATCGCCTCGGCCTTCGCCGACGTCTTGATCGACCGGGTGGCGAGCCGCGCCGCCCGCTCCTCCGCCCCGACCTGGTCCACGCCCGGAAGGCCGTGCAGGAACGCGCGCAGCTCGGCGGCGCCGATGAGAGTCTCCGTTGACACGCCCCAAGCATCGCCGAAGACCCCCATCGGCACAAACGGCACGGAACCTCCGGCGGGCCGGGCCGCCGGAGGTTCCGTCCGGTCAGCCGAGCGGCGCCGTCGTCCAGCGCGCCGGGTCGTCGCCGAGCAGGGTGACCCGCCGGTACAGGCCGGTCAGCCCGCCCCCCGCCTGGAGGCTCCGCAGCGGCCCGCCCGTCGCCTGCAGCGTGACGTCGAAGCCGTGCGAGCCGTAGACGACCAGCCGCTGCGCGTTCGCCGGGTTGCGGCCCGTCTTCGGATCGGAGCGGGACAGGCGGGAGTCGAAGGCGGGATGCCCATCGACCTTCGTGTTGGTCCGCGCCGGGGCTCGCCGGCTCGCGGGGGCGACCTCGATGAGGAGCTCGCCGCCCCCCTGCCCGGAGGAGGTGAGCCAGAGTTCGGCGTCCGGGCCCTGGCCGAGCGAGACCTGCGCCGGCTTCAGCCCGCCTGGTACGCCGGTCGCCCGGAACGGGAACGCCGCGGGCCTGCCACCGCCGAACCGCACCCTCTTCGCGATGCGCTCAATGGTCTCCTTCTTCGCGATCCCGCGGTCGAGGACCGACAGCAGCGCCCAGCGGTGCGGCTGGTACTCCCAGCGCAGTTCGGCGGGCACCTGGTCGGAGCCCGGCCCGCCCGGCTCGATCGTCCAGTGCCCGACGCGTCCGTTGATGAGCTCCGTGCCAGTCCAGCGGCCCTTCTTCCCGCCGGGCAGCTTCGCGATCGGCGGCTCCGGGCCGGGCCCGAGGACGGTCAGCTCGACCGCCGTGTCCGCTTCGTCCCCGCCCTTGCCCTTGCTCGCGGACACCGTGACGCTGGGCCGCTCCTGGTCGTCCCGCGAGACCTTGGTCTGCGCGTAGCCGGGCGGCAGCCAGCCGAACGATGCGGGCGGGACGAGCAGGTCCGGATACCGCACCTGCTCGGCGGGCCGGACCCGCCGCGGCTGGTCCGGCGAGCCGGGCAGCACCGCGACGGCGACCGCCGCCGCTCCGAGCCCGGCCGCCAGCGTGCCCGCCGCGGCCCGCCGCCCGCGCCTGATCCGGCGGCCCCTCCTGATCGCCGCCGCCGCGTCCACGGACGTCACCGGTCCGGGCGTCGCGGCGATCCCTTCCAGCCGCTCCTTCAGATCGTTCATGCCGGGTTCTCCCCATCCGTGAGGCTCTGCACCGGGTGCAGCGCGCGGCGCAGCGCGTCCAGCCCGCGCGACGTCTGGCTCTTGACGGTCCCCGTCGAGCAGTTGAGGACGCCGGCGGTCTGCTCGACCGACAGATCGCAGTAGAAGCGCAGCACGACGGCGGCCCGCTGCCTCGCCGGCAGCGCGGCGAGCGCGGCCCGCAGATCGAGGCCGCCGTCGGGGTCGGGCGCGCCGCCCGGTCCGTCGGGCGGCTCCGCGACGAGCCGGACACGCCGCAGCCAGCCGCCGCGCTGCTCGGCGAGGAACACCCTGACCAGCACCGTGCGCGCGTAGCCGTCGAGGTTGTCGGCCGCCGACGCGCGGTGCCACCGCAGGTACAGGCGGGTGATCGCGGTCTGCACGAGATCGTCCGCCCGGTGCCAGTCCTGGCACAGCAGGTACGCCACCCGCCGCAGCCAGGGCGTCCTGGCCGTCACGTAGGCGGTGAACTCGTCGTCCCGTCCCTGCATGTGCTCGCTCCTCGGCCGTTCCACACCCCACTGATGCGTCCAGGGGCCGGGAAGGTTGCACGGCCGGCACGAACGGCCTCAGCGTTTTCAGGCCGGTACGTGCATGCCCGCATGCGCGCCACCAGCTGGTCGCGCAGCCGAGGCACACAACCATGCCGACGCGGAGTCCGAGAGGGCCGGGTGCGCATCGTCAGCAGATCGATGGAATCGCGCGGAGTAGTCCGGCGCGGTGCAGGGTGTCCGGGCGGCGGGCCGCCTCGACCCACCCGACGGCCTTCACCAGCTCCGCGCGGCAGGACGGGGCGCGGCGCGCGTCCTGCGTCTCCCTGAGGTCGGCGAGCAGCTCGCCGGTGATCTGGTCGAGCAGTGGCCGGACCTCTTTCTCCAGGTCGGGCCGGTGCGCCGGGACGTCGCCGGGGCGGACCGCCCAGCGGGCGAACAGGCCGCGCTGCACGAGCTTGCCCGCCTCGATCTGGTCACGGAAGATCCGCTGCGCGGTCTCCGGGTCGATGCCCATCGCCGCGGACCGCTCGGCGACCGAGTCGAGTATCCGCTGCTCGCGCGCCGGGTCCTCGATGGGCTTGCCCGTCCCCCACTTAGCGGCGGCGACCAGGTCGGCGACGTCGAGCCGCCGCGCCGCCACGTCGACCAGTGGCGCCAACCCCGCGTCCGCCCGCGCCGGGACAGCGAATCCGCTCAGAACCAGCATCGCGGCCACAATGACCTTCATCCGCCAAGGCTAGGCCCGGGCGCAGCAGTCCGTTGAGGTCAGTGAGGGTATTGGCGAGGCGGGCGGGTCTGCGGGAGTTCCTCCCGGAACGCTTCGATCGCGGCGGCGATCTGATGGATCGTTCGGGTCTTCTCGAGACGGTCGAGATAGAGCGAGCGGCGGGCCAGCCCGTCCAGGTCGACGGCGAAGTACATCGCCATCAGGGGATTGATGAACAATTCGCTCCCCCGCGTGCGTTCGGTGAACCGGACGTCGCCGAAATGGCCGCGCAGGGCGGCCGCTATCGAGCCGTTGACGATGCTCGGATACGGTTCGTGCGCCGCATGGGCGTACTCCACCGCGTCGAGGTAGAGCGAGGCTTCGCGGCTCTCGGCCGGTAGGGAGAAGGCGCCCAGGTAGGCGCCGTCTCGGGCCAGGGCGGCGAGGTTCTCCAGGACGTGGACGTGGTTCACGCCGTGATAGGCGTCCACACCGAACCCGAGCGAGACGACGATCTTCTCGGGGACGTCGAGGCCGTGCACGGCGGCGAGGCTGGCCATGTCCTCCTCGGGCGTGCCGAGCCCGGCCTCGTCGCCGCGCAGCAGGATGTCCGTGCCGCCGTCCACCAGGACGATCGCGTCCAGCCCGAGCCGGTCCACCAGGTGGCCGTACGCCTCGCGGAGGGGCCGCACGCCGAGCTTGGGGAAGGCGTGGACGGTCGACGGGAGGCCGTTGCGGTCCAGCCAGCGGGCGAGGGCGCCCTCCGGGAAGTAGGCGTCGCGGCTCTCGGTCTCGGGCGTCACGGCGGCGACGTCGTCGTCCAGCCAGGTGTCGGAGGGCAGCCCGTAGAGCGAGCTGAACGAAAGGTTCGCGAAGTGGACGTCCTTGCCCCGGTCCAGGAGGGCGATGGCGAGCGGCAGCCCGGCGTAGACGTCGAATCCGCCGCCGGCCCCGGCCACCAGGATCCGCCGGGCGTCCCGGAGCCGCGCGAACAGCGGCGGTTCATGGAGCGAGAACACCCCGCGACGGTACTCGCGGCGCCGAACATTCGTCCCCTAACACCGCGAACCCGAGCGGCATGGGGTGCATCAGACGTACTGGTGGCCGTGGTGATCGGGGGACCACGGCCACCCCTTCTCAGTAGGGGGACGGGCCGCCGAACATCTCGCTGATCCGCGGCGCCAGCTCGTAGTTCCCCCGGATGGCCAGCCGGCCGTCCATGAGCAGCGACGCCGGGTTGGCGTCCCCGGCGAGAATGCGCAGGAAGTCGGCCGTGCGGGCGCTGAGCGCGATGGCGGGGTCCCCGGACCCGCCGGCGCGTGCCCTGGCCCGTTCACCGGACACGTGGACCGTCCAGGTGGTCGCGGGGCCGTGGCCGGGCGTCAGGCGGAACTCGATGTCGCCCGCGAACCCTGCGGCGGCGGACGGGTCATAGGCGCGGGCCATCCCGGTGAAGAACAGCCGCTGCGCGTTCGGCCCGAAGCGGCGCTCGATCTGCTCGTCCGTCCTGCCGTGCACGAGTTTGTAGAAGCCCTGCGCGGCCCGCCGCCGGGCCGCCGCGCGGATCTCCTGCCGCACGGGACGGCGGGAGCGGGACGAGCGCTGGGCGCGCGCGACCTCGGCGTCCTCGTCGATGCGGTAGCCGGGCGGCGATGTCCGGGCGGGCTTCCGCCGTGCGAGGGCCGCCTCGATGGCGGGCGCGAGGCGCTCCGCCTTGGCCGCCTCCCGCTCCTCCCGGCCTTCGGTGAAATGCGGCAGCACCGACGCGCCGAACAGTTCGAGGCTCTCGCAGATGTGCTCGTGCCGGTTCGGCCCGGCCTGCAGCACGAACGAGATCTGGTCGACGCCGACCGACTCGTACCGCCGGATCAGATCGACGACCTGCTCCGGGGTCCCGACCGCGCCGCGCAGGGAGCCGACGTTCACGTTCAGCGACTCGGCGTTGGCGATGATCTGCTCGCGGTCGAACCCCTGGGACGCCCGGCGCTCCTGGAACTCGTCCCACACGCTGGTGCGCCCGGGGTCGTGCGGCGTCGCGCCGTAGTAGTGGGCCAGCGCGAACGCGAAGAAGTGCGCGCCGTCGATGCCCCGGTCGATCGCGGTGGCCTCGTCCTCGTGCAGCATCATCGGGAGCACCACCGACACGTTCGGGTTCACCGCGAACCCCGCCGGGACGCACTCCTCCGACTCCAGGATGCGGTAGTACTCGTCGACCCACTTCCCGGCGTCCTCGGGTTCGACGAACGAGAACGACAGCGCGCCTATGCCGTTGCGGGCCGCGAACTGGATGGTCTCCCGCCTCGAACAGGCCACCCACAGCGGCGGATGCGGCTTCTGCACGGTCTTCGGGATGACGTTCCGGGGCGGCATCCGCAGGTACGGCGACCGCCATCCGGCGAACGGCTCCTCGACGAACATCCGGGTGACGGCGTCGATCGCGTCCTGCCACTGCGCCCGCTTCTCGGTGCGCCGCACGCCGAACCCGCCGAGCTCCGCGCCGGAGCTGGACTCGCCCGTCCCGAAGTCCACCCGCCCGTTGGAGACCAGGTCGAGCGTCGCGATCCGCTCGGCGATCCGCGCGGGATGGTTCACGGCGGGCGGTAGCTGGACGATCCCGTGCCCGAGCCGTATCCGCTTCGTCCGCTGCGACGCCGCCGCGAGGAACACCTCCGGCGCCGACGAGTGGCTGTACTCCTCCAGGAAGTGGTGCTCGACCTCCCAGAGGTGGTCGAACCCGACCCGGTCGGCGATCTCGACCTGGTCCAGCGCGTCCTGGTAGAGCCGCAGCTCCTGACCGTCCGCCCACGGCCGGGGCAACTGGTGCTCGTAGAAGAGACCGAAACGCATCCCGACCACCCCCATGACCAGCGAAGACACCCTGCGACCCGGCCCTACCCGGCCCTACCCGGCCAGCATCACCCGAATTGGACACCCCGTCAACAGCCGCCCTCGGCGATAAGTTGCCAGTGATTACTGGCATTTTCGGCCGGCGGGAGGGAGGATCGGCGCATGAGGAAGATCACTGCCGCCGCGGCGGCGCTCGCACTGTCCGGAACGCTGGCCCTCGGCACCCTGCCCGCGGAGGCCGCGCCCAAGCCCAAGGCGCCGGCCGCGCAGCTGCCCGCGCAGCTCCGGACGCAGGTGGAACTCGGCTTCGTCGGCTGGGACGACAAGGGCCCGTACGTCGTCTGGGGCAACATGTCGTGCCACATCCACCTGCTCGCCCCGGAGGAGTGGTCCTGGGCCTGGGGCAGCGGCCCCTGCTGGTTCTGACGCGCGGGCCGAGCATGCGGACCAAGCACTTGCTTGACTGAGCCGTCCGGAGATCGACACGATGGCGGGAGGCCGGGCGCCCGCCCGCCGGAGGGCCGAGGACGCGGAGAGAACCCATGGCGCCGCTGGACGGACTGCGCGTGCTGGACCTGACGATGTGGCGGCCGGGCCCGTACACGACGCAGCTGCTCGCCCAGCTCGGCGCCGACGTCATCAAGGTGGAACCGCCGGGCGGCGAGCCCATGCGGATGTTCCAGGGGCACTTCGACCTGCTCAACCGGCGCAAGCGCAGCATCGTGCTGGACCTGAAGTCCGACGAGGGCCGGGAGCGGTGCCTGGAGCTCGCCGCGGACGCCGAGGTGTTCGTCGAGGGGTTCCGGCCCGGCGTCGCGGACCGGCTCGGGGTCGGCGACGCCGTGCTGCGCGCGCGCAACCCGCGGCTCGTGTACTGCTCGATCTCGGGTTACGGGGCGGACGGGCCGCTCGCGCAGGTGCCCGGGCACGACGTCAACTACCGCGCCTACACGGCGACGCTGCCGCCGGACGCGGTGTCGCCGTCCCTGGAGGAGCTGCCGGTCGCCGACATGTCCGCCGCGACGATGGCCGCGTTCGCGATCACCGCCGCGTGCCTCAAAGCCCGCGCCACCGGCGAGGGCGACCGGATCGACCTGGGGATGGCCGACGTGCTGGCGCACTGGACGAGCACCGTCCCGGAGGCCCTCCGGCCGCGACCGGCCGCGCCCCCGCCGCCCGGCCCGGCGCCGCACGTGACCGGGCCCGTCCCCGGGTACGGGGTCTACGCCACCAAGGACGGCCTGAAGATCACGCTCGGGGTCGTGTCGGAGGAGCGGCTGTGGGCGGCGACCTGCCGCGCGCTCGGCCTGGACGGGGCGGCGGACGTCCCGTTCGCCGAGCGGCTCGGCCGGGTCGCCGAGCTGGACGGCGAGGTGGCGGCCGCCATCGCCCGGCTCACCAGGGACGAGGCGATGGAGCGGCTGTCGGCCGCCGGGGCGCCGGTCGCGCCCCTGCTCACCGGCGCCGAGATGCTCGACCTCGATCATTTCCGGGTGCGCGGCGTGCTGGACGCGGGTCCGGTCCGCACCGCGGCGCACCCGCCGCTGCCGGGCGGGCGGGTCGCGGGGCTGGACGAGCACCGCGGCGAGGGCTGGCGCCATCTCACCGACTGATATTCAGGTGGGATTGTCGGATTCATTTGGCATTCTTGTGACGTGAGCGCGCGTGCGATGAGTCCCGTCCTGGTCGGCAGGGCAGCCGAGCTCGGCCTGCTGGAGGACGCGCTGGCGTCGGCTCCCGGCGCGGTGCTGGTCGGCGGTGAGGCGGGCCTGGGCAAGACCCGGCTGATCCGCGAGTTCGCGGCGTCCGTCGCCCGCGGCGGGCGGGCCCGCGTCCTCATCGGCGGCTGCCTGGAGCTCGGCTCCGACGGCCTGCCCTTCGCGCCGTTCACCACCGTGCTGCGCGGCCTGGTCCGCGACATCGGCATCGACGGCGTCGCGGCGCTCGTCCCGCGCGGCGACACCGGGAGCCTCGCCCGGCTGCTGCCGGAGTTCGGCGAGCCGGAGAGCGACGCCGCGTCCGGCGAGGAGCGGGCCCGGCTGTTCGAGGTGGTGCTGACCCTGCTGGAGCGGCTCGCCGAGCGCGAGCCGGTCGTCCTCGTCATCGAGGACGCGCACTGGGCGGACCGTTCCACCCGCGACCTGCTGGCGTTCCTGGTGCGCAACCTGAGCGTCGCGCCCGTCCTGGTCGTGGTGACGTACCGGTCGGACGAGCTGCACCGCGCCCATCCGCTGCGGCCGCTGCTCGGCGGGCTGGAGCGGGTCGACCGGGTGAGCCGGCTGGAGATCACCCGGCTGGCCCGCTCGGACGTCGCGGCGCTGGTCACCGAGGTGCTCGGGCACGCGCCGCCGCCGGGCCTGGTCGAGCGGATCGACGCGCGCAGCGAGGGGAACCCGCTGTTCATCGAGGCGCTGCTCGACGACGACGGGACCCTCGCCTGCGAGCTGCCCGAGTCGCTGCGGGACCTGCTGCTCGCGGGCGTCCAGCGGCTGCCCGAGGAGACCCAGGACGTGCTGCGGGACGCCAGCGGCGGCGGCACCCGGATCGAGCACGCGCTGCTGGCCGCCGTGTCGGGCCTGGACGACTCCGCGCTGACCCGGGTGCTGCGCCCGGCCGTCGCCGCGAACGTGCTGGTCGTGGACGGCGACGGGTACGCGTTCCGGCACGCGCTGATCCGCGAGGCCGTCCACGACGACCTGCTGCCCGGCGAGTACACGCGCCTGCACACCCGCTACGCCGAGGCCCTGGAGAACGACCCGGGGCTGGTGCCGTCCGGACGGCTCTGGGTGGAGCTCAGCCACCACTGGAAGGCCGCCAACGACGCCACGTGGGCGCTGGTCGCGTCGTGGCGGGCGGCGGCCGACGCGCGCAAGGCCCTCGCCTACGCCGAGTGCCTGACGATGCTGTCGCGGGTGCTGAACCTCTGGGACCGCGTGCCCGACGCGGCGGAGCGCATCGGCGCCGACCACATCAAGGTGATGGAGGACGCCGCGGCCGCCGCCGACCTGGCCGGCGAGTACGACCGGGGCCTCAAGTTCGCCACGGCCGCGCTGAAGGAGGTCGAGGCCGCCGGCGAGGACGCGATGGACACCGAGCGCTGGGCGGCGCTGCTGGAGCTGCGCGGCCACATGCGGTACGAGATGGCGCGCCCGGGTTTCGTCGACGACCTGCGGGCCGCGGTGAAGGCGCTGCCGGCCGATCCCCCGACGGTGCTCCGCGCGCGCGTCCTCTCGACGTTCGCGACCTATGTGCGGTTCTCCACCGACATCCCCGAGGCCCAGGCCGCGGCGGCGGAGTCGCTGGAGATCGCGCGCAAGCTCGCCGACCCGGTCGCCGAGACGCAGGCGCTCATCACGCTGTTCTGCGCCGACATCGACTACTCCGACTACAGCGCCACGACGGAGGCCACGCTCAACGAGATCGAGCGGATCGCCACCGTCGGCGGCAACCACCGGGCCCTGCTGCGCTACTACGTCATCAAGTCGCACTTCCTGGAGGGCGCGGGCCGGCACGAGGAGGCCGCGGCCGTCGCCGCGAAGGGCAAGGAGCTGGCCCTCGAGTACGGCGTGGCGCGGACGCAGGGCACGTTCCTGTGCATCAACCAGGCCGAGCCGCTGGTCTCCCTCGGGCGGTGGGACGAGGCCATCGCGGTGATGAACCACGCGATGGAGCAGGAACCCGCGGTGACGATCCGGACGTCGCTGCTGGTCCTGTCGGGCGCCGTGGCGCTCGCCCGCGGCGACCTGGACACCGCCCGCGAGCGCCTCGAGGGCTCCCGCGAGATCATGCGGCTGAAGATGAAGTGGCTGAAGACGCAGGACTACTTCAGCTCGCTCTGGCTGGAGGCGCGGCTGGCGCTGGCCGAGGGCCGCCCGCAGGACGTGCTCCCCGCGGTCGAGCGGGTGATCGAGGTGGCGGGCCTGCCGGACGACGCCCGCTACGCCCTGCCGGTGCTGATCGCGGGCGCCACGGCCTGCGCCGAGATCGGCGCGACCGCCGCGCCGATGCTGCGCCGGATCGAGGAGCGCGCCGCCGGCCTGACGATCAGCGGTCCGCTGCAGCGCGCCAACAAGCTCCTCTTCGACGCCGAGGCGGCCCGCGCCCGGGGCGTCCTCGACCAGGCCGCCTGGGACGCGGCCGCCGCCGCGTGGGAGTCGCTCGGCAACCGGTACGCCCGCGCGCAGGCGCTCGTCCACGCCGCGGAGGCGGCGCTGGCGGACGGCGACCACGACGCGGCGGCCGGGCGGCTGCGGATCGCGGCCGACGCCGC
>NZ_JBEYYT010000312.1:0-11521 GCF_040645715.1 Spirillospora sp. NPDC046719
GCCGGGTCCTCGGCCGCGGCCCCGGCCTCCCCGACCTCGATGAGCGGCTCGCCGACGCCGAGGACGGCGCCCGGCCCGGCGTGCAGCCTCAGCACCGTCCCGGCGAACGGGACCGGGACCTCGACGGCGGCCTTGGCGGTCTCCACCTCCACCACGACCTGGTCGACCTCGACGGTGTCGCCGACCGCGACCTTCCACTCCAGGACCTCGGCCTCCGTCAGGCCCTCGCCGAGGTCGGGCAGGCGGAACACCCGCGCCGCGACGGCGGTCGTCACGACGCCTCCCGCATGGCGCCGCCCCGCAGGAGGCGGGCCTCCGCCATCGGCGGCTCCGCCTGCGCGAGGTAGCGGGTGTCGGGCGCGTCGTCGAACTGGAGCCGGTCCACCGCGTCGAGCACCCGGTCGGCGTCCGGCAGGTGCGAGCGCTCCAGCTTCGGCGGCGGGTACGGGATGTCGAACCCGCTGACGCGCAGCACCGGGGCCGCCAGCGAGTGGAAGCAGCGCTCCTGGACGCGCGCCGCGATCTCCGCGCCGACGCCCGCGAACCCCTGCGCCTCCTGGATCACCACGCACCGGCCCGTCCTGCGGACCGACGCCATGACGGTCTCGTCGTCGAACGGCACGATCGACCGCAGATCGACGACCTCCAGCGACCGGCCCTCCCGTTCCGCGGCCTCGGCCGCCTCCAGGGCCACGGAGACGCTGGGCCCGTAGGCGACGAGCGTCGCGTCCGTCCCGGCGCGCCGCACGGCGGCCCGCCCGATCCCGGCCGTGCGGCGGTCCGCCGGCGACACCTCGCCGGAGGACCAGTACAGCCGCTTCGGCTCCATGAAGACCACCGGGTCGGGATCCGCGACGGCGTCGCGCAGCAGCCAGTACGCGTCGTCCGGCGTGGCGGGGGTGACCACCTTCAGGCCGGGGGTGTGCGCGTAGTACGCCTCGCTGGAGTCGCTGTGGTGCTCGACGCCGCCGACGCCGCCCGCGTACGGGATGCGGATCACCATCGGGAGCGGCAGCAGGCCGCGGGTGCGGTTGCGCATCTTCGCGACGTGCGAGGCGATCTGCTCGAATGCCGGATAGGCGAACGCGTCGAACTGCATCTCCACGACCGGGCGGAACCCGCCCATCGCCATGCCGACGGCGAGCCCGACGATGCCGGCCTCGGCGAGCGGGGTGTCGAAGCACCGGTCCTCGCCGAACTCGGCGGTGAGCCCGTCGGTGATGCGGAAGACGCCGCCCAGCGGGCCGACGTCCTCGCCGAAGACCAGGACCCGCTCGTCCTCGCGGAGCGCGTCCCGCAGCGCGGCGTTCAGCGCCTGCGCCATCGTCATCCCCGTCTTGCGGGTCGTCGTTTCCGTCATGTCAGTCCTCCAGGGCGGCCAGCTCGGACGCCAGCTGGGCCCGCTGCTCGCGCAGCTGCGGCGTGGGCTCGGCGAACACGTGCTCGAACAGCTCCAGCGGCGCGGGCGCGGTCTCGTCGTCGGCGTTCAGCGCGTCGCGGACCCGGGCGGCGAACTCCTCGGCGGCCCTGTCCGCCGAGGCCACCCCCTCGTCGTCGAGCACGCCCCGGCCGCGCAGGTAGGTCTCCAGGCGCGCGATCGGGTCGGCGGCCTCCCAGCGCGCGACCTCGTCGTCCTTCCGGTAGCGGGTGGCGTCGTCGGCATTGGTGTGGGCGTCCATGCGGTAGGTGTGCGCCTCCACCAGCGACGGGCCGCCGCCCGCGCGCGCGTGCTCCACGGCCGAGGCCAGCACGGACAGCACCGCGACGAGGTCGTTGCCGTCCACCTGCTCGGAGCGGACGCCGTACCCGACGCCCTTGTAGGCGAGCGCGGGCGCGGCGGTCTGCTTGGCCAGCGGCACCGAGATCGCGTACTGGTTGTTCTGCACGAAGAACACCACGGGCGCGCGCCGGACCGCCGCGTAGTTGAGCGCCTCGTGGAAGTCGCCCTCGCTCGTGCCGCCGTCGCCGACGAAGGCCATCACGACGCCGTCCTCGCCCTTGCGGCGCAGGGCCTCGGCCATGCCCACCGCGTGGAGGGTCTGGGTGGCCAGCGGGGTGCACTGCGGCGCGACGCGCACGGCGGCCGGGTCGTACCCGCAGTGCCAGCCGCCCTGCAGCAGCGTGAGCACCTCGGCGGGGTCGAGGCCGCGGGCGACCAGCGCCACCGAGTCCCGGTAGGTGGGGAAGAGCCAGTCGCCGTCGCGCAGCGCGAGCACGCCGCCGATCTGGCACGCCTCCTGGCCGCGGCTCGACGGGTACACCGCGAGCCTGCCCTGCCTGGTCAGCGCCGTCGCCTGCCGGTCGAAGCGGCGGCCGAGCACCATCCGGCGGTACGCCTCCAGCAGCTCGCCGTCGGCGGGCGCCGTCCGGCCCGCCGGGGGCTCGACGGCCGTGCCGTCCTCGGCGACGAAGCGCACGGGGGCGGGGGACGGGAGCAGCCCGTCGACCGCCGGCCGCTGATCGCGCACGGCTTCCCGGACGGCACCGGTCTCCCGGACGGCTCCGGCCTCCCGCGCCGCATCGGATTTCCGCGCCGCTCCGGACTTCCGCGCGGCACCGGCCTTCCGGACGGGCACGGCTTTCCGCGCGGGCTCGGGCTTGCGCACCGGCATGGGTTTCCGCACTGGCATGGCGCGCCTCGCTTTCCTTGGACGCTTGACGACCAAAGCGTCCGTCCCGGCGACCATCTGTTCAAGACATGCCGGATAATGAGCGACAAGTTGGTCTCAATGAGGCGTGAGGGTGGCCAAATGTCGAACGATGACGCCGCGGACGGCGCCTGGCCGGGACGTTCTGCCGGACGGCTGGACGCGGTGGACCGGGCGATCATCGCCGAGCTGCTGCGCGACGGCCGGATCTCGGTGCGCGCCCTCGCCGAGAACGTGCACGTCTCCCGCGCCAACGCCTACGCGCGCCTCACCCGCCTGATGGACGACGGCGTCATCACCGGTTTCACGGCGGAGCTGGCGCCGCACCGGGCGGGGCTCGGCACCAGCGCGTACGTCTCGATCACGATCGAGCAGAACTCCTGGCGGGCGGTGTCGGCCCGGCTGAAGGAGATCACCTACGTCGAGCACTTCGCGATGGTCGGCGGGGACTACGACGTGCTCGCCCTGGTCAGGGCCCCGGACAACGCGGCGCTGCGGCACGTGGTGCTGGAGCGCGTCCAGGACATCCCCGGGGTCCGCGCCACCCGCACCTGGCTGGTGTTCGACGAGGCCCGCGGGCGGGGAGCGGCGTGGGGGGCCGTCCCGGGCGCGTGAACGCGGCCGCCGCCCGCCTCGTCCGCGACGAGGGGGCGGCGGCCGGACTCCGTGATCAGCCGAGGGTCTCGCGCACCTCGCCGGAGTACATGGTCGTGGAGGCGACGTCGTACTTCGCCGCGTCCTCGGCGGCCTCGGCCATCTCCGGGCTGCCCAGCGCCGCCGCGAGGGCGTCGCCGTCCTCGAACCACAGCTCGGCGACGAGGTAGGGCGCGCCGGCGCCGAGCGCCTGCGGGCGCGTCAGGGTGAACGACTTCAGGCCGGGCAGGGCGTGCACGAGCGGGACGTGCGTGCTCTCGTAGCGCTCGTCGAACGCCGCGGGGTCGGCGGGGGAGAAGTACTGGACGGTGAGGCGGTGCATGCGGTCCTCCAGGGTGGATGCGGCCGGCCAGGTCCGGGCCACCTCACCGTAGCCCGCGGGCCCGCTCCGCGGAGGAGCCGGTCCCGGCCTTCGCGCCGGCCCGCCGGGCGGATGCGCGGGGGACCGTTGCGTTCGGGCGGCCGCCCGTGCGACCGTATTACTGACCGAACGATAAGTAATTCGTTCGACCGGTGAGGAGGGGACATGACGACGACCCCCGTGGATCCCGCGCCGCGCGAGGCGGCGGCGCAGGAGCGGTTCGACGCGACCATCGCGCGGGGCGACCGGATCGAGCCCCGGGACTGGATGCCGGACGGCTACCGCCGCACCCTGGTCCGCCAGATCGCCCAGCACGCGCACTCGGAGATCATCGGGATGCAGCCGGAGGGCAACTGGATCGGCCGCGCCCCGTCCCTGCGCCGCAAGGCGATCCTGCTGGCGAAGGTGCAGGACGAGGCCGGGCACGGGCTGTACCTGTACTCGGCCTGCGAGACCCTCGGCGTCTCCCGGGCCGAGCTGACGGAGATGCTGCTGTCGGGCCGGCAGAAGTACTCCTCGATCTTCAACTACCCGACGCTGTCGTACGCCGACGTCGGCACGATCGGCTGGCTCGTCGACGGCGCCGCGATCTGCAACCAGGTGCCGCTGTGCCGCACGTCCTACGGGCCGTACGGCCGCGCGATGATCCGGATCTGCAAGGAGGAGTCCTTCCACCAGCGGCAGGGCTACGAGCTGCTGATGACGATGATGCGCGGCACCGAGGAGCAGCGCGCCATGGTGCAGGAGTCGGTCGACCGGTTCTGGTGGCCGTCGCTGATGATGTTCGGCCCGCCGGACGCCGAGTCCCCGAACAGCACGCGGTCGATGGCGTGGGGCGTCAAGCGCAACTCCAACGACGAGCTGCGGCAGAAGTTCGTCGACATGACCGTCCCGCAGGCCGAGGCCCTCGGGGTGACGCTCCCCGACCCGGACCTGCGCTGGAACGCCGAGCGCGGCCACTACGACTTCGGCGAGCCGGACTGGGAGGAGTTCGCCCAGGTCGTCGGCGGGAACGGGCCGTGCAATGCGCAGCGGCTGGCGCACCGCCGCGCCGCCCACGAGGACGGCGCGTGGGTGCGCGAGGCCGCGACGGCGTTCGCCGAGCGATCCGCGAGGGAGGCCGGTAGTGACCGATAGGCGGGAATGGCCGCTCTACGAGGTGTTCGTGCGCGGCAAGCGCGGCCTCAACCACGTGCACGTCGGGTCGCTGCACGCCCCCGACGACGTGATGGCGCTGCGCCACGCGCGCGACGTCTACACGCGCCGCAACGAGGGCGTGAGCATCTGGGTCGTGCGGGCCGACGCCATCACCGCGTCCAGCCCGGACGAGAAGGACCCGCTGTTCGCGCCGAGCGGCGACAAGGTCTACCGGCACCCGACGTTCTACGACATCCCCGACGACGTCCCGCACATGTGAGGGCGGACCACCGATGAGCGACGACCTTCTGAACAGCGACCTCGGCGGCGTGTTCGACGGGCTGGCCGGCGGCGAGTCCTCGCAGTGGGCGTTCGGCACCGGCTTCGAGGACCCCCTCGCCGGCGTCGACACCACCGTGCCGGACGGCGTCGACCGCGCCGACCTCGCCGCGTACTGCCTGATGCTCGGCGACGACGCGCTGATCATGTCCCAGCGCCTGGCGGAGTGGTGCAGCCGCGCCCCCGACCTCGAAGAGGACATCGCGCTCGCGAACATCGCCCTCGACCTGCTCGGCCAGGCGCGGCTGCTGCTGTCGCGGGCGGCCGCCGCCGACCCCGCCGCCGTGCCCGCCCTCCCCGAGGGCTCGCCGGTGCCGGGCGAGGACGCGCTCGCCTTCTTCCGCGAGGCGGGGGAGTTCCGCAACGTCCGCCTCGCCGAGGTGGCCAACGGCGACTTCGCGCACGTGGTCGTCCGGCTGCTGCTGTTCTCGGCGGCGCGGCTCGCGCTGCTGGAACGGCTCCGGGCGAGCGCCGACCGGGTGCTGGCGGCGGTGGCGGCCAAGGGCGCCAAGGAGGTCACCTACCACCGCGACTGGGCGGGCCGCTGGTTCCTGACGCTGGCGCAGGGCACCGAGGAGTCGCGCCGCAGGCTCGTCGCCGCGCTGGACGAGCTGTGGCCGCTCCAGCCGGAACTGGTCGCCGCGCACCCGGTCGAGGCGTCCCTCGCCGAGGCCGGCGTGGGCGTCGACCCCACCGCCGTCCGCGACGAGGTCGACGCGGTCCTCGACCAGGTGCTGGCCGTCAGCGGCGTCGACCGCCCGGACCGCCCGCCCCTCGCCGGGGTCGGCGGGCGGACGGGCCGCGACGGCATGCACACCGAGGCGTTCGGCCGGCTGCTCGCCGAGATGCAGGTGGTCGCGCGCGCACACCCGAGCGGGCAATGGTGAACGCCCGCGCGGCGGCCCGCACGGCGGCCCGCGAGACGGCCCGCGAGACGGCCCGCGAGCGCGCCCTCGACGCGGCCGGGCAGGTGCGCGACCCGGAGATGCCGATGCTCACCCTCGCCGACCTCGGCGTCCTGCGCGGCGTCGACGTCGAGCGCGACGCCGACGGCGCGGAGGCCGTCGTCGCCTCGATCACGCCGACCTACACCGGCTGCCCGGCCCTCGCGACGATGCGCGACGACCTCGTCCACCGGCTGAACGGCGCGGGGTTCCCGCGCGTGCGGGTCCGGATCGTGCTGGACCCGCCGTGGTCGAGCGACTGGATCTCCGCGCGCGGGCGGGCCGCGCTGCGGGAGGCGGGCCTGTCGCCGCCGGGGCCGGTCCGGCGCCCGTCCGGGCCGCTCGGGCTCACGCTCGGGCCGACCCGCCGCGCCCCGGCCTGCCCGCGCTGCGGCTCCACGTCCACCCGCCTGACCTCCGAGTTCGGCGCGACCGCGTGCAAGGCCCTGTACCGCTGCACCGACTGCCTCGAGCCGTTCGAGCACGTCAAGGAGATCTGACATGACCACCCTCGCGCCCGGCGCCGCGCCCGCCCGGTCGGCGGTGTTCCACGAGCTGACCGTGGCGGCGGTGGACCGCCTCTGCGAGGACGCCGTCGCGATCACCTTCGCCGTCCCGGACGGCCTGCGCGACGCCTACGCGTTCCGGGCCGGCCAGTCCCTCACCCTGCGCCGCTTCGTCGACGGGCGGGAGGAGCGCCGCTCGTACTCGATCTGCGCGCCCGCCGGCGCCGCGCCCCGGATCGGCGTCCGGGAGATCCCCGGCGGGCTGTTCTCGTCCTGGCTGGTGAACGAGGTCGCGCCGGGCGCGCGCATCGAGGTGCGGACCCCGACCGGCTCCTGGCGGGCGGACCCGGCGACCGGCGAGCGGCACCTGTGCATCGCCGCCGGCTCCGGCATCACCCCGATGCTGTCGGTCGCCTCGACGGTGCTCGCCCACCCCGGCGCGCAGGTGTCGCTGCTGTACGGCAACCGCACCAGCCGCACCGTGATGTTCACCGAGGAGCTCGGCGACCTGAAGAACCGGTACGGGCCGCGGTTCCAGCTGGTCCACGTGCTGTCCCGCGAGCCGCGCGACGCCGAGCTGTTCTCCGGCCGCCTCGACGGCGGCCGCCTCGCCCGGCTGCTCACCGGCCTGGTGCCCGCGGAGGTCTTCGACCACGTCTGGATCTGCGGGCCGCTCCAGATGGTGGAGGACGCCCGGAAGGTCCTCGCCGACCTCGCCGTCCCCGCGCCGGTGCACGTCGAGCTGTTCTACGTCGACGCCCCTCCGCCGCGGCCGAGGCGCGCCGACGACGCCGTGGCCGGTGCCACGACCGAGCTGACCGTCGTGCTCGACGGCCTGCGCACGACGTCCCGGGTGTCCCGGGAGACGACGATCTTGGAGGGCGCCCAGCGGACCCGCGGGGACCTGCCGTTCGCCTGCAAGGGCGGTGTCTGCGGGACGTGCCGCGCCCGCGTCCGCGAGGGGGAGGCGGACATGCGCCGCAACTACGCCCTCGAACCGTCCGAGGTCGACGCCGGGTTCGTCCTGACCTGCCAGTCGTTCCCGGCGGGCGACACCGTCACCGTCGACTACGACGCCTGATCTCCCTGGTCGGGTGGGGCCTCGTGGCGGGCGAGGCCGTCGAAGGCGAGGGCGGTGACGGCGTCGGCGACGGTCGCGGTGTCGTAGGCGCCGCCCGGCCGGTACCACTCGACCAGCGAGTTCACCATGCCGAACAGCAGCCGGCTCACCAGTGCCGGCGGCACGTCCCCGCGCAGTGTCCCCTCGGCGACGGCGTCCGCGACGAGCTCGGCGAGGCGGTCGTCGAGCCACCGGCGCCGCTCCAGCGCGGCCAGCTCGACCTCGCTGTTGCCCCTGACCCGGAGCAGGAGCGTGACGGACGGCTGGTGCGCGACGAGGACCTCGACGCTGCGCCGCACCACCGCGCGCAGCCGGCCGTAGGCGGTCGTCCCCTCCCGCTCGCGGGACGCCTCCGTGACGGCGGCGGTGAGCTCGTCGAGGGCGTCGTCCAGCGCCTGGCCGAGCAGCTGCTCCTTGCCCGCGACGTGGTGGTAGATGGCGGGCTTGGTGAGCCCGAGCTCGCGGGCCAGGTCGCCCATGCTGGTGGCGTCGTAGCCCTTGCGGTTGAACAGCTCCACGGCGGCGCGCAGGATCGCCGCCTGGTCGTGGCCGGGACGGCCGCGCCGGCGGCGCGGGGAGGATGCTTGCGGACCGGTCGTCGCCACGACCGCAGCATCTCATGCGGGCACGGGCGCCCGGCCGGACCGGGGGCCGGGCGGGGCGCACCTGGCCGGACGGTGTGATCTACGTAACCATGGCGCCGAGGGAGGGCGCGGGCGGCGCCCGGCATATTCCCTGGTAAATCGGTATGTTTTATGGGTTTTTGCCCCGGACGTGGCGTCCGTGCAGGTAGAGCGGGATTTCGGCGGGCTTCACAAGCGCCGGTTCCGTGTGCATCCTTGGGGACATGAACGCGACGGAGGTACTGGTGGCGAGGCGCCACATCGACCTCCTCCGCGTGTGCAGCGCGTCCTGTTGAACCGCTGATCCGCACATCCACGGCCCGAGATCGGCCGCCTCTCTTCTCTCTCTCTCCTCCGCCCGGCAGTGTCGCCGGCGCCGGATCACTCCCTCCTGCCTGCCTTCCGACCGTCCCCTGTTCCGGAGGTGCCGCGTGTCCACCGACCTGCTCGATCCGCCCCGCTCCGCCCTACCCGGACCCGCGGCGCCCACGGCCGCGGGGCGCTCCGGCGCCGTCGCGCTGTCGCTGCTGCGCCGCGCCCGCAAGGCCGGCGGGCTCGTCGCCGTCCTCGTCCTCTGGGAGGCCGGCGCCCGCGCGGGCTGGCTCGGCAGCACGACGCCGCCGCCCAGCGACGTCGCCGCGCGCGGCTGGGAGATGGCCTCGTCGGGCGAGCTGTTCACCAACCTCGGCGTCTCGCTGCTGCGGGTGCTGAAGGGCCTCGCGATCGGGCTGCCGCTCGGCCTCGTGCTCGGCCTGCTGTCCGGGTTGTTCCGGATCAGCGAGGACCTCATCGACGCGCCCGTCCAGGCCGTCCGGATGCTGCCGCACCTGGCGCTCGTGCCGCTGTTCATCATCTGGTTCGGGATCGGCGAGACGTCCAAGGTCGGCCTCATCGCGGTCGGCGTAGTGTTCCCGCTCTACATCAACGTGTTCCACGGCATCCGCGGGGTGGACGAGCGGCTGGTGGAGTCGGCGCGGACCTGCGGCCTCGGCCGGCTCGGGCTCGTCAGGAAGGTCGTGCTGCCCGGCGCGCTCCCGCAGATCCTCGTCGGGCTGCGGCTGTCGCTCGGCGTCGCGTGGCTGACGCTCGTCGTCGTCGAGCAGTCGGCGACCGCCAGCGGCATCGGGTTCCTCATCAACCAGGCCACCCAGTTCATGCAGATGGACACGGTCTTCGTGGTCCTCGTGCTGTACGCGGTGCTCGGCGTCTCGACGGACCTGCTGGTCCGGCTCATCGAGCGGCGCGCGCTGGCCTGGCGCAAGGGACTGGTGGCGCGATGACCGCCGCCCTGCGCGACGGGGTCCGCGTCCGCGGCCTCAGGCGCGTGTTCGGCGACCGGACCGTCCTGGACGGCGTCGACCTCGACATCGCGCCCGGCGAGTTCGTGGCGCTGCTCGGCGCGAGCGGGTCCGGCAAGAGCACGCTGCTGCGCGCCCTCGCCGGGCTGGACGGCCACGGCGGCGGCGAGGTCGACGTCCCCGGCGCGCGCGCCGTCGTCTACCAGGAGCACCGGCTGCTCCCGTGGAGCCGGGTGTGGTCCAACGTCGTGCTCGGCCTGCGCGGCCGGGACCTGCGCGCACGGGCCGAGGCCGCGCTGGCCGAGGTCGGGCTCGCGGCGCGCGCCGACGCCTGGCCGCTCACCCTGTCCGGCGGCGAGTCGCAGCGCGTCGCGCTGGCCCGCGCGCTCGTGCGGACGCCCGACCTGCTGCTGCTCGACGAGCCCTTCGGCGCGCTGGACGCGCTGACCAGGCTGAACGCGCAGGCGCTCGTCGCCGACCTGTGGGCCGAGCACCGGCCCGCGGTCCTGCTCGTCACCCACGACGTGGAGGAGGCGCTGCTGCTCGCCGACCGCGCGCTGCTGCTCGCCGGCGGCCGGATCGCGCGCGAGTACACCGTCGGCCTGCCGAGGCCGCGGTCCCTGGACGACCCGGAATTCATCGCGCTGCGGCGCGACCTGCTCGACGGGCTCGGGGTACGGGCCGTCGCCACCGCCAAGGAGACCCGATGAACGAACTGATCGCCGACGTCCTCGTCGCGGGCGGCGGCCCCGCCGGCGCCTGGGCCGCCGTCAAGGCCGCGGAGGCCGGCGCGAGCGTCGTCCTCGCCGACAAGGGCTACCTCGGGACGAGCGGCGCGACGGCGTCCGCCGGCACCGGGGTCTGGTACGTCGAGCCCGACCCGCAGGCGCGGGAGGCCGCGATGGCGAGCCGGGAGGGCCTCGGCGGCCATCTCGCCGACCGAGAGTGGATGGCCCGCGTCCTCGACCAGACGTACGCGAACATGAACGAGCTGGCCGAGGTCTCGAAGTACCCGTTCCCCGTGGACGAGCACGGCCGGCAGATCCGGCGCGGCCTGCAGGGCCCGGAGTACATGCGCCGGATGCGCGTGCGGGTCCGCCGCGCCGGGGTCCGGGTCCTCGACCACAGCCCGGTCACCGAGCTGCTGGCGGACGGGTCCGGGGCCGTCGCGGGCGCCGCCGGGTACCACCTGCGGGACGACCGGCCGTTCCGCGTCCGGGCCGGCGCGGTCGTGCTCGCGACCGGCGGGTGCGCGTTCCTCAGCAGGGCCCTCGGCTGCGACGTCGACACCGGGGACGGCGCGCTGTTCGCGGCGGAGGCGGGCGCGGAGCTGTCCGGCATGGAGTTCTCCAACGCCTACGCGATCGCCCCGGCGTTCACCTCCGTGACCAAGACGGCGTTCTACTCGTTCGCCACCTTCTACCGCGCGGACGGCAGCGTCCTGGAAGGCGCGGGCAGCCGGCGCGGCCGCTCCGTCATCGCCCGGACCCTGCTCAGCGAGCCCGTCCTGTGCCGCATCGACCGGGCCACCCCCGAGGAGCAGCGGGCGATGCGGCTCGCGCAGGCGAACTTCTTCCTGCCGTTCGACCGGCAGGGCATCGACCCGTTCACCGACCTGTTCCCCGTGACGCTGCTGGCGGAGGGGACGGTCCGCGGCACCGGCGGCATCCGCATCACCGGCCCCGACTGCTCGACGACGGTGCCGGGCCTGTTCGCCGCCGGCGACGCCGCCACCCGGGAGCTGATCTGCGGCGGCTTCACCGGCGGCGGCAGCCACAACGCGGCGTGGGCGATGTCCTCCGGCACCTGGGCCGGGCTGGGCGCCGCGCGCCACGCCGCCGGGCTGGGCGGACGGGCGGCCGCGCGTCCCGTCCGGGCGCTGGGCGAGGCG
>NZ_JBEYYT010000313.1:0-11478 GCF_040645715.1 Spirillospora sp. NPDC046719
GAGGAGGCTCGCGCGGCGGTCGCGCGAGCGCGCGCGGACGCGGCGGCGGCGGTGGCACGCGCCGCCGCGGGACGGGCTGAGCGCGACCGGCGCGGCGCGGAGGGCGAGGCGGAGACGGCCGCCGCCGAGGCGGACCTGCGGGCGGCGGCGGAGACGGAGGCGCGGTCGCGGGAGAAGGTCCGGGAGGTGTTCGGAGCGGACCCGGCGGACGATCCCGAGGTGTTCGGGGAGCGCCGGCGGGCGGCGATGGCCCGGATCGAGGAGCTGGGCGGGCTCCTGGGAGGCGGCGAGGCGGACGGCGCCGCGCTGCTGCCCGCCGCGGACCTGGTGGTCGGGACGCCGGTGGGCGTGGGGGCGGCGGTGCCGGGCGAGCGGTTCGGCACCCTGGTCACGGTGGGCGCGCTCGACGACGCGGACTTCCTGGTCGGCGCCGTCAGAGCGGCCCGCTGGATCCTCGTGGGCTCGCCCGATGACGAGCAGCCGGGGCACGGCGTGTTCGCGCGTTGCGCGGTCGCCGCACCCCGGCTGGTGGGGGACGGGAGCTAGTCAGTCCCGGTCGTCATCGTCATCGTCGTCGCCGGGGACGAGGACGTGCAGGAGCCAGCCGACGACGCCGACGACGATCGCGCCCCAGAAGGCCGGCCAGAACCCGCTGACGTGGAACGGCAGGTCGAGGCGGCCGGCGAGGGCGCTGGTCAGCCAGAGCAGCAGGCCGTTCACGACGAGGCCGATGAGGCCGAGGGTGAGGATGTAGAAGGCACAGCCGAGCGTCTTCACGATCGGCTTGATGACGGCGTTGACCAGGCCGAAGATGACCGCGACGCAGAGCAGTGTCAGCGCGCGGTGGGCGGTGTCCCGGCCGGTGAGGGTGATGCCGTCGATCAGCGCGGTGGCGGCCCAGAGGGCGATCGCGGTGATGACGACCTTGATGAGGATGCGCACACCACGAGGATCGTAGGGCAGGACGCGAAATTCATCCCTCTGCGCGGCGATTCGCCATGGGTGCGGCTCATCATCCGGAACGACCGGGGACGGCCCGGCGGGCGGGCGTCAGTCGGCCCGGTCGAAGAACGGGGAGCGGGCGGAGACCTGGGAGCGGGGTCCGCCACGGGGAGCCTGCGGGCTGGACGCGGCGGGCGCCGGAGCGGGGGCGGGGCCGGACGGCGCGGCGGCGCGCTGGCGCGACAGCGGCGGCGGCGGCGCACCCGCGCCGGCAGGCGCCGGCGGCGCGGACGGCCCGGACGGCGCGGGGCCGCCGGTCTGCCGGACGCGGGCGAGTTCGCGCTGGAGCCGGCGCTTCTCCATCTCGAGCGTGGTCAGCGACTCCTCGTGCTCCTCGCGCAGGTAGCGCAGGTCGCGGCGGGCGCGCAGGATGCGGCCGGCGCCGGCGAAGGTGAGCATCACGCCGACGACGAAGACGACGGCGACGCCCGCGCCGGCGAGGAAGACCTGCCACTCGTTGTGGATGCCGGGGACGGCCTGGCCGAAGGCGGTGAGGTGGGAGGGGTCGGTGTTGTCCATGATGATCCCGGCGGCGACCGCGACGGCCGCGGCGAGCAGGATCAGTCCGATGAACGCCATGTGCAGATCTCCTCTGCGGTGACTCCGGAGGGGGTGCGGAGGCCCACCACCATGCCAGACGCGAAGCCGATCATGTCGAATTCGTCGGATAAATCCAGGTCAGGGGCTGTTAGTCCGATTGATGACCCGAGGTTGCCCGCCGAGCGCGGTGGGTAATGATCGTTGCCGTAGGCGGCGCCGATTCCCGGGAGGGGCCATGCCCTTGGAGGCCATCGTTTTCGACCTGGACGGCGTGCTGATCGACTCCGAACCGGTGTGGGAGGAGGTGCGGCGCGGCTACGTCGCGTCCCACGGCGGGCGCTGGCTGCCCGACACGCAGCGGCGCCTCATGGGCATGAGCACCGTGGAGTGGGCCCGCTACATCGCGGCCGACCTCGTCGACGGCGTCACCGCGGAGGAGGTCGCCTACGCGGTGATCGACGAGATGTCCCAGCGGTACGCGGCGGGGCCGCCGCTGCTGCCGGGCGCCGAGGACGCCGTCCGCCGGCTCGCCGAGTTCCGCCCGCTCGGCCTGGCCAGCTCGTCCCCGCGCGCGCTGATCGACCTGGTGCTCGGGCAGCTCGGCATCGAGGCGCTGTTCCGCGCGACCCTGTCCACCGAGGAGGTCGACGCCGGCAAGCCCGCGCCGGACGGCTACATCGCCGTGGCCGCGCAGATGGACGTCCCGCCCGGGGAGTGCGTCGCGGTCGAGGACTCCAGCAACGGCCTGCGCTCCGCGCACGCGGCCGGGATGACGGTGATCGCGATCCCGCGCGAGGCGCACCCGCCCTCGGACGACGCGCTCGCGCTCGCCGCGCACGTCGCGAAGGACCTCGACGAGCTGACCCCCGCCCTGCTCACCGCCCTCTGACCCCATCCCGGGGACGGCTGTCGGCGGGCGCTCATAGTATGGGCCGATGGCCTCCCCCGACTTCCTCGAGACCCCGGAGACACTGGACACGCTGCGGCGCGTGTTCGGGTACGACGTGTTCCGGGACGGGCAGCGGGAGATCATCGAGCACGTCGTCGGGGGCGGGGACGCGCTGGTCCTGATGCCGACCGGCGGCGGCAAGTCGCTGTGCTACCAGATCCCGTCGCTGGTCCGGAAGGGCACCGGCGTCGTGATCTCGCCGCTGATCGCGCTCATGCAGGACCAGGTCGACGCGCTGCGCGCGCTCGGCGTCAACGCCGGCTTCCTCAACTCCACGCAGGACCTCGACGAGCGCCGCGTCGTGGAGGCCCAGTTCCTCGCGGGCGAGCTCGACCTGCTCTACCTCGCGCCGGAGCGGCTGCGCGTCCCGGCGGCGGTCGAGCTGCTCGACCGGGGCGACGTCGCGCTGTTCGCGATCGACGAGGCGCACTGCGTGTCGCAGTGGGGGCACGACTTCCGGCCCGACTACCTGATGCTGTCCGGCCTGCACGAGCGCTGGCCGGACGTGCCGCGCATCGCGCTGACCGCGACCGCGACGGAGGCGACCCGCGCCGAGATCGCGTCCCGGCTCCGGCTGGAGGACGCCCGGCACTTCGTCGCGAGCTTCGACCGCCCGAACATCCAGTACCGGATCGAGCCGAAGACCGACGCGAAGCGGCAGCTCCTCCGGCTGCTGCAGACCGAGCACCAGGGCGACGCGGGCATCGTGTACTGCCTGTCCCGCAACTCGGTCGAGAAGCACGCCGCGTTCCTCACCGAGAACGGCATCGAGGCCCTCCCGTACCACGCGGGCCTCGACGCGGAGACGCGCGCCGCGAACCAGGCGCGGTTCCTGCGCGAGGACGGCCTCGTCATCGTCGCGACGATCGCGTTCGGCATGGGCATCGACAAGCCGGACGTCCGGTTCGTCGCGCACCTCGACCTGCCCAAGTCCGTCGAGGGCTACTACCAGGAGACGGGCCGCGCCGGGCGCGACGGCCTGCCGTCCACGGCCTGGCTCGCCTACGGGCTGCAGGACGTCGTCAACCTCCGCAAGATGATCGACTCCGGGGAGGGCGACGCCGCGTTCCGCCGCCGCCAGTCCCTGCACCTGGACGCGATGCTGGCGCTCTGCGAGACCGTCGAGTGCCGCCGCGTCCAGCTGCTGAACTACTTCGGGCAGTCCGGCGAGCCGTGCGGCAACTGCGACACGTGCCTGTCCCCGCCCGAGACGTGGGACGCGACCGTCGCGGCGCAGAAGGTGCTCTCGGTGATCGTCCGGCTGGAGCGGGAGCGGCGGCAGAAGTTCGGCGCCGGCCACATCATCGACATCCTGCTCGGCAAGAAGAACGCCAAGGTCATCCAGTTCGACCACGACGCCTTGAAGTCGTTCGGCATCGGCACGGAGCTGCGCGAGGCGGAGTGGCGCGGCGTCGTCCGGCAGCTGCTGGCACAGGGCCTCGTCGCGGTCGAGAGCAACCACGGCACGCTGGTGCTGACCGAGGCGAGCGCGGACGTGCTGCGCGGGGAGCGCACGGTGCCGATGCGCCGCGAGCCCGAACGGGCCCCGGCGAAGGCGGCGAAGGCCGCGAAGGAGCGCAAGGCGCCCGTCGAGCTGCCCGCCGAGGCGGCGCCGCTGTTCGAGCGGCTCCGCGCCTGGCGCGCCGCCACCGCCAAGGAGCAGGGCGTCCCCGCCTACGTGATCTTCCACGACGCGACGCTCCGCGAGATCGCGACGGCGCGGCCGTCGTCGCTCGCCGAGCTGGGCAAGGTGAGCGGCGTCGGCGAGAACAAGCTCGCCAAGTACGGCGAGCAGGTCCTGGAGACACTCGCCGAAACGGCCTGACCAGGGGCCCCGCCGAGAATCCTCATCAGGTGAGGGCGGCGGCGACCTCGCGGGCGGCGCGGTGGCCGGACTCGACGGCGCCGTCCATGTACCCGGCCCAGCGCGTGGCGGTCTCGGTGCCGGCCCAGTGCAGCGGCCCGACGGGCCTGCGCAGGGCGGGGCCGAACCGCGTCAGCGTGCCGGGCGTGGCGAACGCGCCGTAGCAGCCGCGCGAGTACTCCTCCTCCGCCCAGTCCCGCTCGATGAACGCGATCGGGTCGCGGGCGCGCGGGCCGAAGTAGCCGACGAGGTCGGCGAGGACCCGCTCGCGGCGGGACGCCGGGTCGAGCCGCGCGGCGGCGTCGGCGTGCCGGCCCTCCAGGAACCCGACGAGCACCCCGGGCGCCCCGCCCTCCGGGGTGTTGTCGAAGACGACGGCGAACCCGCGGCGGTCGCTGTTGGCCTGGCCGCTGAAGCCGTCAACGCGCCAGAACGGCTCGTCGTACACGACGTTCACCTTGATCACACGGCCCATCGGCAGGCGCTGGACGAGCTGGTCGCGGTCGCCGGGCAGGCCGGGCGCGTACCGGATACGGGCGGCGAGCGGCGGCGGGACGGCGATGACCGCCCGCCGCGCCCGCACCTCCGCGCGGGGCGTGCGGAGCCGGACGGAACCGTCCGTCCACTCGATCTCGGTGACGGGCGCGTCCAGGACGACCCGGTCGCCGAGCTCGTCGGCCAGGGCGAGCGCGATCCGCTGGGAGCCGCCGGAGACGCGGTCCTGCTGCGCGCCGCCGGTCGTCTCGATCAGCGGGTCGAGGCCGCCGGCGGACGCGACGTAGAAGCCCGCCCACAGCGCGGACATGTCGTCCGGCTCCGCCGCGAACACCGCCTGCGTGATCAGCCGCATGAACGAGCGGCCCGCGCGCGTGTGCAGGTTCCGCCGGATCCAGGTGCCGAACGTCCGGCCGTCGAGCCGCGCGGCGTGCGCGGCGGCCCACGGCTCGTCGACCGGGATGCGGCGGGCGAGCCGGTCGAGGCGCGCCGAGCCCTGGCCGATGTCGAGGATCGCGGCCGGGGAGAGGCGCGGGACGCGCCCCGCGTACTCGCTGCGGCGCCCGCCGAACTCGGCGATGTGCCGTCCCTCGTCGTACGTCGGGTAGGTGGTGAGGCCGAGGTCGCGGATCAGCGCGAGCACCTCGTCCTGCCCGGGGCCGACCCACTGGCCGCCGACCTCGATCGGCCCGCCGCCGGGGAGCTCGCCGTTCAGCAGGCGCCCGCCGACGCGGTCGCGGGCCTCCAGGACGACGGCGTCGTGCCCGTCCCGGACCAGGTCGCGGGCCGCGACCAGCCCCGCGGCGCCCGCTCCGACGATCGCGACCTCGGCCTCCATGGCGCCTCCCATACGTGCCGCATCTCACATACGTCTTGTATGTGTTATACATGCCGCGTGGAGCATGTCAAGAGCCGGCGCGAGCAGTACGTCGAGAGCACCCGCACCGCCCTCCTCGACACCGGACGCCGCCACTTCACCGAGCGCGGCTTCGCCGACGTCTCCGCCGAGGAGCTGGTCCGCGCCGCCGGCCTCACCCGCGGCGCCCTCTACCACCACTTCAACGGCAAGCAGGGCCTGTTCGAGGCCGTCTTCGAGGAGTTCGAGGACGAGGCCGCCCAGCGCATCGCCGCCGCGGTGGAGGGCGCGGGCGGCGACGCGTGGCACCGCGGCATCGCCGGGATCCGGGCGTTCCTCGACATCTGCGCCGAGCCCGGCTACCGCCAGATCGTCCTGCTCCAGGGCCCCATCGCGCTCGGCTGGCAGCGCTGGCGCGAGCTGGACCAGCGCTACCTCGGCGCCCTCCTGGAGGACGGCCTCAGCGCGATCCTCGGCGCCGCCCCCGCCCACCCGCTCCCGCTCTCGGCCGCCGCCCTCTACGGCGCGCTCACCGAACTGGCCCTCACCATCGCCGACGCCGCCGACCCGGCGCAGGCCCGCGACCAGGCCGTCCAGCTCGTCGCCGCGATGCTGAAGGGCCTGCGCACCTTCCACTGAGCGGCGTCGGGAGAGCGCGCTCAGGAGGCGTACGGCCGATTCCCAGGGTTCTCCCAGGATCCGCCACGGACTCCTACCAGCCGGGCCCGCTTCAATGGCCACCATGCGAACCAACAGGAAGACCATCGCCGCCGGGGCCGGCGCCGCCGGACTGCTCGGGCTCGGCCTGTACCTCGCCGTCCCCGCCGCCGCGAACTCCGCCCCGTCCCCCTCCCCCTCCGCGACGACCGCCGCGCCGAAGGAGCACCCCGGCCACGGCAAGCGCCTGGCCGCCCTCCGCCGCGTCCGCGGCGTGCACGGCGTGCACGGCGAGGCCACCGTCCGCACCAAGGACGGCTTCCGCCTCGCCGACTGGCAGCGCGGCACGATCACCGGCATCTCCGGGACGACCCTCACCGTCCGCAGCGCCGACGGCGCCACCTGGACCTGGACCACCAACGGCGACACCCGCGTCCGCAAGGACGGCGGCAAGTCGACGCTGTCCGCGCTGGCCGGCGGTGCCCAGGTGTTCGTGCTCGGCGAGCGCTCCGGCGCCACCCGCACCGCCAAGTTCGTCCGCCAGCCGAAGAAGGGCTGACGCGAGAACTTCCCGGAAAAAGATCCGGGAGCGTGTCGATCCGCGCCGGGGCCGGTCGACGCGTTGGTGAACGAGAGGAGATCGCAATGGCGAAGTTCACCAGCGTGCAGGAGTACATGGAGGCCGTCCCGGCGCAGCTCAGGGACGTCGCGGAGAAGGCGGCCGCGGTCGTCGGGGCGGCGCTGCCCGGCCTGGACGCGGCGCTGTGGCACGGGCAGCCGACCTGGAGCCTCGGCGGTGCGCCCGGCCGGGACCCGCTCTGCTTCGTCAAGGCGTACCCGAACCACGTGACGCTCGGGCTGTGGCGCGGCCAGGACATCGACGACCCGTCCGGCCGGCTCGAAGCGAACAGCCGCAGCATGGCGTCCGTGAAGCTACGCGCCCTGGACGACATCGACCCGGACCTGTTCGCCTGCTGGCTCGCCCAGGCCGCGAAGCTCTGACCTTCGCGCGCCGGGCGGCCGGCCCGCGGGCGCGGGGCGAGCGCTCTGGCCTGGGAAGGCGGCGGCGGAAGGTAGTTTCGGGACGAGGACGGCGGCCGGGCGCGGTGCCCGGCCGGAGGCCGACGGCGGGAGCGCATGAGCGAGAACCGGCGGGTGCTCGTCGTGGACGACGAGGCCAACATCCGCGACCTCATCGAGGTCGCGCTGCGCTTCCACGGCTTCGCCACCGTCACGGCGGCGTCCGGGGAGGACGCGCTGCGCGCGGCCGCCGGCGAGCGGCCCGACCTCGTCCTACTGGACGTCATGCTCCCCGACCTTGACGGGTTCGAGGTGTGCCGGCGGCTCCGCGCGGGCGGCGACCAGGTCCCGGTGATCTTCCTGACCGCGCGGGACACCCCGTCCGACACCGTCACCGGGCTCACCCTCGGCGGCGACGACTACGTCACCAAGCCGTTCTCGATCGAGGCGCTCATCGCCCGGGTGCGGGCCGTGCTGCGGCGGGCCGCGCCGCCCGCCGGCGCGGTGCTGCGCGTCGCCGACCTGGAACTCGACGAGGGGCAGTGGACGGTCCGCCGCGGCGGCGTCGAGGTCGACCTGTCCCCGACGGAGTTCCGGCTGCTCGCGCACCTGATGCGCAACGCCGGGATGGTGCTGTCGCGCGCCCAGCTGCTGGAGGGCGTCTGGGGCTGGGACCACGGCAACCCGCAGGTCGTCGAGACCTACATCAGCTACCTGCGGCGCAAGCTCGACCCGCTGGGCACGCCGCTGATCCACACCCGGCGCGGGGTGGGGTACGCGCTTCGGCCATGACGCTCAACGCCCGGCTGCTCGCCGGCCTGCTCGCCGTCACCCTCGCCGGACTGACGATCATGGGGCTGGTCAGCGCGCTCGTGCTGCACGGGTACCTGATGCACCGGGTGGACGGGCAGCTCCAGGCCACCCGCGACCGGGCGGTCGCCCGGCTGGTCCGGCCGGGGCTGCCCGAACAGGGCGTGGCGCCGGCCCGGTTCGTGGTGCTGGCGGTCGGGCCGAACGGGCGGGTGCGGGTGCTCAGCGGGGACGCGCCCGCGCCGGACCACGCGGTCGGCGAGGTCGAGCGCCTCGGCACCGCCGGCCTCGCCGCCCGCGCGCGGTCGCTCGAACCGTTCTCCCTGCCCGGGCTGCGCGCCGTCGCCCGCCCCTGGCGCAACGGCACCGTCGTCGTCGCCTCCCCGCTGGACGAGATCCACGCGGCCGTCCGGAACCTGGTCCTCACCGAGGCCGCCACCGGCGCGCTGCTGCTCGCCCTGCTCGCCCTGCTCGGCCGGTGGCTGATCCACCGCGGGCTGCTGCCGCTGGACCGGATGGCCGCCACCGCGCAGGCGATCACCGCGGGCGGCGACCTCGGCGCCCGCATGCCCGGCCCCGGCCCCCGCACCGAGACCGCCCGGCTCGCGACCGCCATCAACGTCATGCTCGACCGGATCGAGCAGGCGTTCTGGGCCCGCAGCCGCTCCGAGGCCCGCGTCCGCGCGTTCGCCGCCGACGCCTCGCACGAGCTGCGCACCCCGCTGACCACCATCCAGGGCTACGCCGAGCTGTACCGGCACGGCGCCCTCGGCCCGGACGAGCTGCCCGACGCGATGCGCCGCATCGAGGACGAGGCCGGCCGGATGAACCGGCTGGTCACCGACCTGCTCGACCTCGCCCGCCTGGACCGGGAGGCCGCCGTCCGGCCCGCCCCGACCGACCTCGTCGCGCTGGCCGGGGACGCGGTGGCGGACGCGACCGCCGCCGCGCCCGGCCATCCCGTCCGGCTCGACGCGCCCGGCGAGCTCGTCGCGGACGTCGACGAGGCCCGCATCCGGCAGGTCTTCGCGAACCTCCTCGCCAACGTCGCCGCGCACACCCCGCCGGGGACGCCCGCGACGATCCGGCTCGCGCCCGGCGTCATCGAGGTCTCCGACGAGGGCCCCGGGATGGCGCCCGAGGACGCGGCCCGCGCGTTCGAGCGCTTCCACCGCGCCGAGCAGGGCAGCACCGGCACCGGCCTGGGCCTGCCCATCGTCGCGGCCATCGCCGCCGCCCACGGCGGGCGCGCCGAGCTCCGCTCCCGCCCGTCGGGCGGGACGACCGTCCGCGTCACCCTTCCCGAGACGCCCCCGCCCGCCGGCTGACCGGCGGCCCGTCAGGTGACCGGCGACTCCCACGCCGCCTTCCAGGTCGCCGGGCCGACGATCCCGTCCACGCCGAGGCCCTTCTCGGCCTGGAACGACCGGCACACCGCCTCCGAGACCGGGCCGTATGCGCCGTCCGCCGTGATGGGCCACCCGCGCGCCTTCATCCGCGCCTGCCACGTCCGCACGTCGTCGCCGCGCATGACGGGCGGCTGCGTGAGGTACCGGCCGGGCCACGCGGGGGCGTGCGGCGCGGACGTGCCGCCCGCCTTCCACTGCCCGTAGTCGTCGTGGACGGCCCGGTCGTAGTCGACCCCCACGCCGTTGATCCGGTGGTCGTTCGAGTACTGCTGGAGCTGCGCCCGCGAGTCCCAGTTGCCGCCCGACCACGCGTACGTCTGCCACCCGAACGTGATCTTCTTGGCGTCGAAAGCCCGCTTGACCGGCCAGTATCCGCCGTAGAGCCCCACCCGGCCGCGCCCGAGGACGGACGCCGCGCCGTCCGCGTACGCGTTGATCGCCGCCTGCTGCTCCGGCGTCGCGTCGAAGTCGACGGCGAAGTAGATCGGCCGGTCCGCGGGCATCCCGCAGGTTTTCGCCTGGGCCGCGGCGTCCCGCGCGTCCGCGGCGCCGCCGTCCCGTCCCGACAGCGCCCGCGACGCCGTGCTCTCCCACACGACGACCAGCCACAGGCCGGCCGCCGACAGCTCGCGCGCCTCGGCGGCCGTCAGGTTCTTGCCGGTCGTGTCGTGCGAGAGGTAGCGGCAGACGAACGTCGCCCCCGCCTCGCGCAGCGCGGACGCACCCGGGCGTCCCCACGCGTAGTCGACACCGAACACGCTCATCCCGCCGTCCCTTCCCCGGGGTCAGTCGAAGGCAGGCAACACCCCCTGAACCGCCACGACCACCGATGTTCCGTGATGTTCAACGCATGGCCGTCCGAACGCCGCATCGGGCGGCGGGGCTCCGTTATCTTCCGGCGATTCTTTGGTGAAGCGACGTCCAACAGGACAGTGACCTGAGACACATGCGGAGTTATGATCGCCTCGAGGCCAGCGACACTACGGGTCTCCGCAGTTACTGGGCGCATCTGACGCGCGTCCAACCTCGCGCCAGATGCACGGCATGACGGTGAGGTCGGACCAGCATGCGGCATGGCGAGTCCCTGTCCCGCCGATGCGGCCTTTCCGAACGTCTGTTCCCGCGTTCCCTCGTCCATCCCCGCCTGCTCCCGAGCAAGCCGCGACGTGGGGACTCCAACGAGGAGGCAACATGACCTACGTCGAGCAAGAGTCCACTCCTCAAACCCCGCCCTCGGCCGCCGACCCCGCCCCGCTCGGGCTGGCCGCCTTCGCCCTCACCACGTTCCTTCTCTCCGCCAAGAACGCCCAGTGGACGGACGGCACCGACGCCTGGCTCGGCTACGCGCTCGGCTACGGCGGCCTCGTCCAGCTCCTGGCCGGCATGTGGGAGTTCCGCAACCGCAACGTGTTCGGCGCGACCGCCTTCTCCTCGTACGGCGGCTTCTGGATCGGCCTCGGCCTCTACATCCTGCTCGTCGCCAAGGAGGGCAACGCCGACCAGGTCGCCAACGACCTCGGCTGGATCCTGCTGGCCTTCGCCATCTTCAACACGTACATGCTCCTGTGGAGCACGCAGGTGAACCTCGCCGTCTTCGGCGTCTTCCTCGCCCTGGAGATCACCGAGATCATCCTGTTCATCGGGAACTTCTCCACCAGCGAGACGACGATCAAGATCGGCGGCTACTTCGGGGTGATCACCGCCCTGGTCGCCTGGTACACCTCCGCCGCGGGCGTCATCAACGGCATGCTCGGCCGCACCACGCTCTTCGTCGGCAAGCCGATGCTCAACCTGACGCCGACGCAGCCCCCCGCCCAGCCCTGACCCGTCCGGCCTCCGAGGCCCCACGCGCACTCCGCGAGGGGCCGCGCCCCAG
>NZ_JBEYYT010000314.1:0-741 GCF_040645715.1 Spirillospora sp. NPDC046719
GCGGTGCTGGCGAACGGCTCGCCGGACGCGCCCGCCACGGCGTCCACCGACCAGGCGGCCCCGCCCGCGGCGGCGAGTGCGGCGATCGCGCCGGCCTCGGAGGCGGTCAAGACGGTGCTCAGCTTCGACCACTCCTCGCTCGACCGGAACGTGGCGGCGGCGCACCAGGTGTCGACGCCGCGCTACGGCGCCGACTACGACCGGCAGCTCGCGGCGAGCGGCTACCGCAAGGAGCTCCAGGACAAGAAGGGGTCGGTGACCACCGACGTCGTCGACTCCGCGGTGGTCGGCGCGGCGTCCGGCAGCGTCAGCGTGCTGTCGTTCGTCAAGCGGACGGTGCGCGCCGAGGGTGCGTCGCCGCGCCTGCTGTCGGACCCGATGCGCGCGACGATGGTCAGGCAGGGGAACCGGTGGCTCCTCGACACCCTCTACACGCTCAAGGCGGGGTCGCAGCGCGCCGACACCTCGGGCCTCCCGTGGCCGGGGGCGCAGGCGCGCGGGGCCCTCGGCGCCGTCTACCGGGATCCGTCCGTCGCGTCGGGGACGCCGGTGGAGCTGGGCCTGCGCGCGGGCGACGGGCCGCGGGGGCTGACCGCGCTCGTCGCCGTCGGCGACTGCAAGGGCGCGTGCACCGACAAGGACCCGGTCTCGTTCCACCGCCTGCTGCTGCGGCGGTCGGGTGGAGGGTGGACGGTCGCGTCCTCGCAGCGGCTCTGAAGCCGAAACGGTCCAGGGGCGTCC
>NZ_JBEYYT010000314.1:751-11470 GCF_040645715.1 Spirillospora sp. NPDC046719
GCGGGTCAGGACTCGCGTGCCGCGGCGCGCCTGCGGGTCGCGGCGATCGCCACGGCCCCGGCAGTGACGGCGGCGAGGCCGAGCGCGGCGATGGGCAGCGCGTCGGTGCCGGTGAACGGCAGGCCCTTCGGCGGGACGTACGCCGACGCGGAGACGCCGGACCCGAGCCTGCCGCCGTGCGCGGACGGCAGGTCGGGCAGCAGCGGCGCCGACGGCGGTCCGGGCGGCGCCGGAGACGGGCTCGGCGGGGTGGTGGGGCCCCCAGGCGGAGGCGGCGTCGGCGGCGACGGCGGAAGCGGTGAGGTGGGCGGCGGGGTCGGCGGGCTCGGCGGCGTGGGGGCCTGCTCGCAGCCGCTGCCCACGCAGGCGCCGAGGTTCACGTGCGCCGACACGGGCGTGCCGCCCGCCGGCGCCAGCCCGGCGGCCAGTTCGGCGTTGCCGCTGATGAGCCGCCGTCCCGCCGACACAGTCGTCCCGGCCTGCACCTTCAGGTTCGCGCCGCCGGCCGGTGTCCTGGCGTTCCCGTCAACGCGGGCGCCCGCGTTGAGCGTGGCGTCATTGAGGCCGACGCTCGCGCCGGTCCGCACCCGGAGGCCGGCCTCGCCCTCCGGCGTCCTGACGCCCGCGCCCAGGTCGAGACCGGCGCCGGCGGTGTTCGTGCGCTGGTCATAGGCGAGGGTGGCGTTCAGGTGCAGGTCCAGTACGGGTGCCGCCGGCTTCGCCTTCGCGACCGTCTTGGCCGCCGGCCGAGCGCGCTTCACCTTGTGCACGGGGCTCTTCGCGCGGTGGCGGTGTTCGGCGGGACGAGCCGGCTTCCGGGCCTTGAGCTTGTGGGTTCCTGCCGGCTGCGCGGCGGGCGCGAGCCGGAGGGACGGTCGGTCGGCGGGGGGACGGGAGGCGTCGGCGTTCGACACGCCGCTCATGGCGGCGAGGCCGAGAACCGTCGCTCCGGCCGTCACCGCGATTCTCCTACCGTGGTGCACAGATGCTCCTGAGGGGGAGGGGGGGTTGGTCGCACAACCTGCGAGCACGTTTACACGTCACGTAGTCGAAGTGAACGGCGATCCCCGTATTTGGGGACAGGTTCACAACGGTCCCGGTGGTCGTTTGTGCACCTTCCGCAACGACCCGTGGCGGTCGATCGAGTCAGGACGCCCCGTCGGAGCCCGCCGCCCGGAGCCCCCGACCGGCGCCCGGCCCCGCAGCACGCCGCCCGCGGCGGCGCGGCAGGGTCGCGGATCCTGCGAAACTGGACGGATGACCAGGGTCATCGCGGGGAGCGCGGGCGGACGGCGGCTGGCCGTCCCGGCCGGACGGGACACCAGGCCGACGAGCGACCGGGCGCGGGAGGGCCTGTTCTCCACCGTGCAGGCCCTGCTCGGCCCGCTGGACGGGCTGCGCGTCGCCGACCTGTACGCGGGGTCCGGCGCGGTGGGCCTGGAGGCGCTGTCGCGGGGCGCGGCGCACGCCTTGCTCGTCGAGTCGCACCCGCGGGCGCTGAAGGTGATCCGGCAGAACGCCGCGGCGCTCGGGCTGCCCGGCGCCGTCCCGACGGGGGAGAAGGTGGAGCGGCTCGCCCGCACCGCGCCGGACGAGCCGTACGACCTGGTCTTCGCCGACCCGCCCTACGCCCTCGCCGACGCCGCCGTCACCGGCCTGCTCGAAGACCTGCGCGACCACGGCTGGACGGCCCCGGACGCGCTGGTCGTCGTCGAGCGGTCCGTCCGGGGCCATAACCTGGTCTGGCCGGACGGGTACGAGGGGGAACGCGACCGGCGCTACGGCGAGGCCGTGTTCTGGTACGGCAGAGCGCTCGGCGGCTGAACGCCCCCTGAACGGCCGCCCAGAGTCACCTGGGAGTCGATGGCGATGACGGATCGGGCGCCATGCGCGGGGTAGGGGCCGGGGTATGAGACCGGGGATCGACCGCGCCTTGGCGGCCACGTGGGTCGTCGCGCTGGCGATGACGGTCGCGCTGCTCGCCAACATCACCTACGTGCAGGGCTTCCAGGCGCAGGACCTGCGGGACAGCAGCCTCAACGCGCGCCGCCTGCAGAACCGCAACAAGGTCGAGCGCGGCCCCATCGTCGCCGACGGGCAGCGGCTGGCCTGGTCGGAGCTCACCTCGGACGGCAAGACGTACCAGCGGCACTACGCCGACAGCAAGGTCTTCTCGCCCATCACGGGGTACTTCTCGCCCTTCAGCGAGACCGGGCTCGAAGGCGCGGAGAACCACTTCCTGGACGGCAGCGACTCGCGGCTCGCCACCACGAACCTCGTCGACAAGATCATCGGCAAGCGCATCCCCGGCGGCACCGTCGAGGCCACGATCAACGTCAAGGCGCAGCGCGCCGCGTACCAGGCGCTCCAGGCCACCGGCGCGCGCCGCGCGGCGGCCGTCGCCATCGACGCCAAGACGGGCGCCATCCTGGTGATGGCCTCCACGCCGTCCTACGACGCCAACGACGTGTCGGTCCTGAGCGGGGACAAGTCGCAGGCGGCCTTCAACAGGCTGAACTCCGAGCCGCTCAAGCCGCTGCTGAACAAGGCCACCGGCGAGGTGTACCCGCCGGGTTCGACGTTCAAGACGATCGTCGCCTCCAGCGCCCTGAGCGCGGGCAAGAGCGAGGACTCGCAGGTCCGCGCCGGGCGCAGCTACCAGGCGCCGGGCGGCGGGCAGCCGATCAGCAACGACGCCGGCGACATCGGCGGCGAGTGCGACCAGAACCCGATCCCGCTCATCGACGCCTACGCCCAGTCCTGCAACACGACGTTCGCCTACATGGGCGGGCAGAACCCCGGCAACGCGGCGGTGCACGACCAGGCGGGCAAGTTCGGCTTCGGCTCCCGAATCAAGATCGCGGACGGGATGTCCGCGGCCCCCAGCGCGTTCCCGGAGACCGGCCAGCCGGTGCTCAGCGCGCTCGGCTCGATCGGCCAGGGCAGCACCGTCGCCACCCCGCTGCAGATGGCGCTGGTCGCCGCGGCGGTGCTGAACGACGGGAAGATCATGCAGCCGTACCTGGTGGACAAGCTGCGGGCCGCGGACGGGTCGGTCGTCCAGCGGGCGGACCAGAAGGTGATGGCGCGTCCGCTGACGTCCGACCAGGCGAGCCAGATGCGGGACCTGATGAAGGCCGTCGTGGCGAAGGGCACCGGCAAGCAGCTGCGGGGCACCTCGGTGGCCGGCGGCAAGACCGGCACCGCCGACGTGGAGAACGCGCCCTACAACGACCGGTGGTTCATCGGCTTCGGGCCCGGCAGCGACCCGAGGTACGCGGTCGCGGTCATGACGGAGAAGAAGGGCTACGGCATCGAGTCCGGCCCGATCGCCGCGAAGATCTTCGACGCGCTCGGCGGCTGACCGGCGGTGACCGGAACCGACCGGCGGCCGACCGGTGGCGGGCACCGAGCAGCCCGGGTGAAAGCGGGCCGAACCGGATTTGGTACGTTCGCGCCGCAGGTCAGAAACCGGGACCGAAGGGGTTCGCGCCGTGCGCCGTGTCGTCTGTCCGGGATCGTTCGACCCCGTTACCAACGGGCACCTCGACATCATCAGCCGCGCCTCCCGTCTCTACGACGAGGTGGTCGTGGCCGTCCTGATCAACAAGAACAAGAAGAGTCTGTTCACCGTCGACGAGCGCGCCGACATGATCACGGCCGTGGTCAAGGAGTACGGCAACGTCAAGGTGGACAAGTTCTACGGGCTGACCGTGGACTACTGCAAGGAGCAGGACATCCCGGTGATCGTCCGCGGGCTGCGGGCGGTCAGCGACTACGAGTACGAGCTGCAGATGGCCCAGATGAACCACCGCATCGCGGGCGTGGAGACGCTGTTCATGGCCACCAACCCCGAGTACGCCTTCCTGTCCTCCAGCCTGATGAAGGAGGTCGTGAAGTTCGGCGGCGACATCTCCGGCCTCGTCCCCGACCTCGTGCACGACCGTCTCGTGGAACGGCTGCAGCAGCAGACCTGACCGGCGCCCCGAGCGGAGTCGCCCGCTGCGGCGCCGACCCGGGCGGCGCTGGTGGGAGGGGCGCGAGTTGGGGCATCGGCCGGTGTTCGGTACCCTGGGACATCGGCCATTACGGCGGCCGCAGTTCGCCATGCCTCACGAAAGCAGGACTCCGCTGACTCGCCTCGATCCCAACGCCCCGCTCGTGCTCGACACCCGAGCTCTCAGCAGGCAACCCGGGTCGTCGCGGGAGATGCGCCTGTCCGTGCCGGCTCCGGAGAACTTCGGCGTCGAGATGGTGGGCGTCCCCGAGGGCGCCGCGATCGAGCTGGACCTCCGGCTCGAGGCGGTGCTGGAGGGGGTGCTCGTCACGGGCACGGCGACGGTCCCCCTGGAGGGGGAGTGCGCCCGCTGCCTGGACCCGATCGCCTCGACCTTCGAGGCGGACTTCCAGGAGCTCTTCGTCTATCCTGACACCCGCTCCGGCGGGAACGCCGACGACGACGAGCTCCGACTCGAGGACGATCTGATCGACCTCGAACCGGTGCTCCGGGACGCGGTGCTGCTCGCGCTGCCGCTCTCGCCGCTGTGCCGGGACGACTGTCCCGGCCTGTGCGCGGAGTGCGGCGCACGGCTGGCGGACGACCCGGACCACCACCATGACGTCGCCGACCCGCGCTGGGCGGCGCTGCAGGACCTCGCCGGCGAACTGTCGCCGGAGCCTCCCGAGGGGGGACGCGGGGACTCCGGTCCCCGTGGATCAGTCGACCAACAAGGAAAGCAGGAGGGCTGACGTGGCCGTCCCGAAGCGGAAGAAGTCGCGCAGCAACACGCGGCACCGGCGCTCGCAGTGGAAGGCCACCGCGCCGACCCTCGTCGAGTGCCCGACGTGCCGTGACAAGAAGCTGCCCCACACCGCGTGCGCGACGTGCGGCACCTACGACCGGCGGCAGGTCATCGCCCCGTCGGCCTGAGCCTTTTCGCATCCCCGGGGGGCGGATCCGCCCGTGCGCGCCGAACGGCGCGGACGGGCGCCCGCCCCTCGCGGACGCGCGGCAACCCCGACCACCCCGGCGCGTGACGTCGGCGTGGTGAGCGGCGCGGACCCTGCGCCCGGAGCCGTGGGGGGGGGGGGGGGGGTGCGGAGAGGCGCGGCCCACCGCTGTGCGGGCGGGGGGGGGGCGGGGGGGGCCCCCGGACGGCGTCCTTCCGGGGCGACCCGGACGCGTCGTGCTTGCTCGCCGTCGCGGCCTCCCCGGCCGCCGCGCCACAGCGGCGACCGCGCCCTGCGCGGTGCCCGGCCTCCAAGGAGGGCCTGTGAGCAAGAAGTCGTCCGAACCCGCTCCCGACCGCGCGGAACTGAGCGCCGCCCTCGGCGTCGAGGTCACCGCCGACCTGCTCGAGCGGGCGCTGACGCACCGCTCGTACGCCTACGAGAACGGCGGCCTGCCCACCAACGAGCGGCTGGAGTTCCTGGGGGACTCGGTGCTCGGCCTGGTCGTCACCGACACCCTGTTCCGGGGCCACCCGGACCTGCCCGAGGGGCAGCTGGCCAAGCTGCGCGCCGCGGTGGTGAACATGCGGGCGCTGGCGGGCGTCGCGCGCGCCCTCGGCGTCGGCGCGCACATCCGGCTCGGCCGGGGCGAGGAGGGCACCGGAGGCCGCGACAAGGCCTCGATCCTCGCCGACACGCTGGAGGCGCTGATCGGCGCCGTCTACCTGGACCGCGGGCTGGACGAGGCGTCCGCGCTCGTGCACCGGCTCTTCGACGCGCTGATCGCCCGCTCGGCGGGCCTCGGCGCCGGCCTCGACTGGAAGACCTCGCTGCAGGAGCTGACCGCGGTCGAGGAGCTGGGCGTCCCCGAGTACCACGTCGCCGAGAGCGGCCCCGACCACCAGAAGACGTTCCGGGCGTCGGTGCGGGTCGGCGGGGCGACCTACGGGTCCGGTGAGGGCCGCAGCAAGAAGGAGGCCGAGCAGCACGCCGCCGAGGCCGCCTGGAACGCGATCCGCGAGATCGTCGTCCAGCGGGAGGCGGCCGAGCAGGCCGGGCGAACGGGGCAGGCGGGCGCCGCCGCGGAGAGGCAGGCGGGCGCCGGCGCGGAGCCGGAGAACCGGCCGCAGCCCCAGCCGCAGGCAGGGCCGAAGGGGTCGCGCTCGGCCGGGCTCGCCGGTGCCTGAGCTCCCCGAGGTCGAGGTCGTCCGGCGCGGGCTGGAGCGGTGGACGACAGGCCGGACGATCGCGTCGGCCGAGGTGCTGCACCCGCGGTCGGTCCGCCGCCATGAGGCCGGCCCGGCCGACTTCGCCGGGCGGCTCGCCGCCCGGACCGTGCTCGCCCCGCGCCGCCGCGGCAAGTACATGTGGCTGCCGCTGCGCGCCGAGGCTGAGGGCGACCCGGGCGAGGCGCTGCTCGCGCACCTCGGGATGAGCGGGCAGCTGCTCGTCGGCGAGCCGGACCGGGAGCGCGAGAAGCACCTGCGGGTCCGGATGGTCTTCGACGACGGCGGCAACGACCTGCGCTTCGTCGACCAGCGGACGTTCGGGCACCTGATGGTGAGCGACCTCGTGCCGGACGCGTTCGACGCCGGCGCGCTCGTCCCCGAGCCGATCGCGCACATCGCCGCCGACCCGCTGGAGGACGCGTTCGACGCGGAGGCGTTCTACCGCGCGCTGCGCCGCCGCAAGACGGGCATCAAGCGGGCGCTGCTCGACCAGTCCCTCATCAGCGGGGTCGGCAACATCTACGCCGACGAGGCGCTGTGGCGGGCGAGGCTGCACTGGGCGCGGCCGACCGAGACGATGACCCGCGCGGAGGCCGCGCGCGTGCTGGAGGCCGCCAGAGAGGTCATGGGCGCCGCCCTGGCCGTCGGCGGCACCTCGTTCGACAGCCTCTACGTCAACGTCAACGGGGAGAGCGGCTACTTCGAGCGGTCCCTGGAGGCGTACGGGCGCCGCGGCGAGCCGTGCGGCCGCTGCGGGACGCCGATCCGCCGCGACGAGTTCATGAACCGCTCGTCCTACAGTTGCCCGGTGTGCCAGCCCAAGCCCCGCCGAGCGCGGTATTAGGCTTCCCAGGTTCGGGAACGAGGGGGCCGGGAAGGGCGCGATGGGGGACGTGGAGCAGGAGACGGTGCGGCTGACCGCGTGGGTGCGGGGCCGGGTGCAGGGCGTGGGCTTCCGCTGGTGGGTGCGGGCGCGCGCGCTGGAGCTGGGCCTGGTCGGCAGCGCGACGAACCTGAGCGACGGCCGGGTGGAGGTCGTGGCGGAGGGGACCCGCGAGGACTGCGAGCGGCTGCTGGAGCTGTTGGAGGCCGACCCGCTCGACGGCCCGCCGCAGGTCGCGGGCCCGCCGGACCGGCCGGGGAAGGTGACCGGCGTGACGCGGCGGTGGAGCGAGCCGCGCGGCGAGGCCGCCGGTTTCCTGGAACGGTGACCGGGTAGGGGGTTCCGGTTTTTACCTGCTAAACTAGTAGAGGAAGGTTGTTACCGGCCTGTGATGTGCGTCTTGACCAGGACACCGGCCGGTGCGACTCTAGACGATACGCGCACCGACTTCAGATGCTTCTCGTGCGCGATCCCTGCTGGTTACTCAGCGTGGAGGACCCTTAGTCATGGCGAAGGCTCTACTCGGCCACGTCGGCGGTCCCGACCCCCGGATGGTCGCGGAGATGCGGCGCCTGCAGCAGCGCGTACGGGACCTGGAAGCCGAGCTCGTACGGCTCCAGGCGGAGAACGACGCGCTTGCGACGGCGACCGACGACGACGTGATGTCGCTCGCGGTGAAGGATCGTGAGCCGGCGCTGACCTGATCGGCGCCTTTTTCTCGAAGTGGACAGGGGACGCCGTCATCAGGCGTCCCTTCTGTTTTGCCCATCCCACACGGTGACGGGCGTCACGGCATGCCGCCGGGCGGTCGGACTCCGGTCAAACCTTCGTAGGGTTTTGGTCTGACCGAGTTCGGGGCCTTTGCGGCCATTCGCCGTATTAACGGGCCTACGTCCGGCGTTCCGGGCCGTGCCCCGAATCCGCCTCCCATCCGTGCGGGTGCCGTGCTCGCACCGCCCGCGGCCGGTATCGTTCGTTCGGATTCCCGGAGCCGGCAGCGCAGGAGGAGGACGGCGGGCGCGTGTACCTGAAGACCCTGACGCTGCGCGGCTTCAAGTCCTTCGCGTCCTCCACGACGCTGAAGTTCGAGCCGGGCATCACCGCCGTCGTCGGCCCCAACGGGTCGGGCAAGTCCAACGTGGTGGACGCGCTGGCCTGGGTGATGGGCGAGCAGGGCGCCAAGTCGCTGCGCGGCGGCAAGATGGAGGACGTCATCTTCGCCGGCACCGCGAACCGGGCGCCGCTCGGCCGCGCCGAGGTCGTGCTGACGATCGACAACGCCGACGGGGCGCTGCCGATCGACTACACCGAGGTCACCATCAGCCGGCTGATGTTCCGGTCCGGGTCCAGCGAGTACGCCATCAACGGCGACTCGTGCCGGCTGCTGGACATCCAGGAGCTGCTGTCGGACTCCGGCATCGGCCGCGAGATGCACGTCATCATCGGGCAGGGGCAGCTCGACCGCGTCCTGCACTCCGGCCCGGAGGGCCGCCGCGCGGTGATCGAGGAGGCCGCCGGCGTCCTCAAGCACCGCAAGCGCAAGGAGAAGGCGCTGCGGAAGCTGGACGCGATGCAGGCGAACCTCACCCGCGTCCAGGACCTCACCACCGAGCTGCGCCGCCAGCTCAAGCCGCTCGGCAAGCAGGCCGAGATCGCCCGCCGCGCCGCCGTCATCCAGGCCGACCTGCGCGACGCCCGGCTCCGGCTGCTCGCCGACGACCTGGTCACGCTGCGCACCAAGCTGGAGCAGGAGGCCGCCGACGAGGCGGCGATCCGCGAGCGCCGCACCGAGACCGAGCGCGCCCTCGCCGAGGCGCAGGAGCGCGAGGCGGTCCTGGAGGCCGAGGAGGCCGAGCAGGCGCCGAAGCTCGCGCAGGTGCAGGACACCTGGTTCCGGCTGTCGGCGCTGAAGGAGCGGCTGCGCGGCGTCGCCGACCTCGCCGCCGAGCGGAACCGCAACGCCTCCGAAGCCTTGGAGGCGGGAGCGCTGGAGGAGGAGCGCCGCGGGCGCGACCCCGAGGACATGGAGCGCGAGGCCGCCGAGATCCGCGAGCAGGAGGAGATGCTCCGCGCCGCGCTCGACGAGGCGCAGGACGGGCTGGCCGACGCGGTCGAGCAGCGCACCGGGGCCGAGGAGGCGCTCGCCGCCGAGGAGCGCCGGCTGCAGTCCGCCGCCCGCGCCGCCGCCGACCGCCGCGAGGAGCTGGCGCGGCTGCGCGGCCGCGTCGAGGCGCTGCGCAGCAAGGCGCAGGCGGGGCGCTCGGAGATCGGCCGGCTCGCGGACGCCCGGGCCGAGGCCGAGCAGCGCGCCGAGACCGCGCAGGCCGAGTTCGAGGCGTTCGAGGCCGAGGTCGTCGAGGACCCGGCGCTCGCCGCCGAGCACGAGATGGCGCAGGAGGCGCTCGCCACCGCGAAGGACGCCGCCGAGGCCGCCCGCGCCGCCGTCGACGAGCCGCGCCGCGCGCTGAAGGAGGCGCGCTCCGCCGTCGCCGCCGCGCGGACCGCCGACCAGGCCGCGCAGAAGAAGGTCACCGCGCTGCAGGCGCGGATCGAGGCGCTGAACCTGACCCTCGCCAGCGCCGCCGACGGCGGCGAGGCGCTGCTCGCGGCCGGCGCCGACGGATCGGTCGACGGCGTGCTCGGCACGGTCGCCTCGCTGCTGACCGTCCGCCCGGGCTACGAGACGGCGGTGGCCGCCGCGCTGGGCGACGCGGCGCAGGCCATCGCGGTCGGGTCGCTCGACACCGCCGAGGCGGCGCTGACGCTGCTGCGGTCCCGCGACGCGGGCCGCGCCGGCCTGCTCGTCGGCGGGGGAGACCCCGGCCGGTCCGAACGCGTGGCCGGCGTCGACTACGCGGCCGACGCGGTGACCGTGCCCGACGCGGTGCGTCCCGCGCTGGAGCACCTGCTGGGCGGCGTCGCCGTCGTCGACGACGTCCCCGCCGCCGCCGCGCTCGTCCGCCGAGAGCCCGCGCTGCGCGCCGTCACCCGCGACGGCGACCTCGTCGGCGCGCACTGGGCGCAGGGCGGCGCCGCCGGAGGCGGGCAGAGCCTGCTGCAGATGCGCGCCACCCTCGACCAGGCCACCGAGGACCTCGCCGCGGCCGAGACCGCCGCCGCGGCCGCCGCGGAGGGGCTCACCGCGTCGGCGGAGGCCGAGCAGTCCGCGCAGGCGGCGCTGGACGCGGCGCAGGCCGCCGCCAACCAGGCCCAGACCGGGGTGAACCAGGCGCAGTCCGACCTCGACCGGGTCCGCGCGCGGCTCCGCGAGTTCGACGCGCAGGCCGCGCAGGAGGCCAAGCGCGCCGCCCGGCTGGAGGCCGACGTCCGCGCCGCGCGCGGCGAGGCCGAACGGCTCACGAAGGCCCTCGACGCGGCGAACGAGTCGCTGGAGCGCGACACCGAGGCCGCCGAGGAGCTGGCGCTGCGGCTCGCCGAGTCGGAGGAGGCCGCCGAGGTCGCCGACGAGGCCGGGCACGACACCGACGCCCGCGACGAGCTCGCCGAGCGCTGCCGGGTGCTGCGCTCGTCGGAGATGGAGGCGCGGCTGGCCGTCCGCACCGCCGAGGAGCGCGTCCAGGCCATCACCGGCCGCGCCGACGCGCTGGAGCGCGGCGCCCGCCGCGAGCGCGAGGAGCGCGCCCGCGCCGCCGAGCG
>NZ_JBEYYT010000315.1:0-9909 GCF_040645715.1 Spirillospora sp. NPDC046719
CGCCGAGCGAGCGGCGCAGGAAGTCGGCGGTGACCGAACCCGTCGCGTCCGCCAGCGCGGCGGGGGTGCCCTCGAACACCACGCGGCCGCCGCGCCGGCCGCCGCCCGGCCCGAGGTCCACCACCCAGTCGGCGTGCTTGACCACCGCCAGGTCGTGCTCGACGACGATGACGGTGTTGCCCGCGTCCACCAGCCGGTCCAGCAGCGCCAGCAGCCCGGCGACGTCGTCGGTGTGCAGGCCGGTCGTCGGCTCGTCCAGCAGGTACAGCTGGCCGGTGCGGTGCAGCCGCGCCGCCAGCTTCACCCGCTGCCGCTCCCCGCCCGACAGCGACGACAGCGGGCGGCCGAGCGCCATGTGGCCGAGGCCCACGTCGACGAGGGCGCGCAGCCGCGCGGCGATCGTCCGCTCGGCCGGGTCGTCGCCGGTGAAGAGCCCGAGGGCCTGCTCGGCGGGGGTCTCCAGGACGTCGGCGATGGAGCGGCCCCGCAGCGTGTGGGCCAGGACGTCGGGGCGGTAGCGGCGCCCGCCGCACGCCTCGCATCGCACCGTGACCGGGTCCATGAACGCCAGGTCGGTGCGGATGACGCCGGCGCCGTCGCACTCCGGGCAGGCGCCCGCCGAGTTGTGGCTGAACAGCGCGGCGTCCACCCCGTTCGCGCGGGCGAACAGGCGGCGCAGCGGGTCCATCGCGCCGAGGAAGGTGGCGGGGCTGGAGCGCCGCGACGCGGTGATCGCCGACTGGTCCACCACCACGGCGTGCTCGTGGCGGGCCGCGAACTCGTCCATCACCAGGCTGCTCTTGCCGGACCCCGCCACGCCCGTCACCGCCGTCAGCACCCCGGTCGGGAACCGCACGGTGACGTCGTCGAGATTGTGGGCGTTCGCGCCCGTCACCGCCAGCCACCCCGACGGCTCCCGGAACGCCTCCTTCACCGGGACGACGCGGCGCATCGCCCGCCCGGTCGCGGTGCCGGCGTCGCGGAGCGCGGCGACGGTCCCGGTGAACACCACCTCGCCGCCGTGCGCACCGGCGCCCGGCCCCATGTCGACGACGTGGTCGGCGGCGCCGACCACGTCCGGATCGTGCTCGACCACCAGCACGGTGTTGCCCTTGTCGCGCAGCCGCCGCAGCAGCGCGACCAGCCGGTCCACGTCGCGCGGGTGCAGCCCGGCGCTCGGCTCGTCGAACACGTACGTCATCCCCGTCAGGCTCGACCCGAGGTGCCGGACGACCTTCAGCCGCTGCGCCTCCCCGCCCGACAGCGTGCGGGTCTCCCGGTCCAGGCTGAGGTAGCCGAGGCCGATCTCCTCCAGCCGCCGCAGCCGCGCGACCGCCGCCCCCGCGACGGTCCCGGCGACCGGGCCGGTGACGCCCTCCAGCACCGCGATCAGGTCGCCGATCTCCAGCGCGCACATCTCCGGCAGCGTCCGCCCGGCGACCCGGGACGCGCGCGCCGCCGCGTTCAGCCGGGCGCCGCCGCACTCGGGGCAGGCGTCCTCTCGGACGACCCGCCGCGCCGCCTCCCGCACCGTCCCCTTCAGGGTGTCGAGGTCCCGCTTGATGTAGAGGCGGTCGAACCGCTCGACGAGGCCCTCGTAGGCGTTGCTGCCGAGCGACCCGGTCCGGTTCAGCCGCTTCACGCGGAAGCCCTTGCCGTGCAGGAGCAGATCCCACTCCTCGGCGGTGAAGTCGCGCAGCGGCTTGTCCGGGTCGAACAGGCCCGACTCGGCGTACAGCTGCCACACGAACGTGCCGACGCCGAACGGCGGGAAGTTCACCGCGCCCTCGTTCAGGGTCTTGCCGGTGTCGAGGAAGCGGTCCAGGTCGACGCGGGTGACGCGGCCGAGCCCCTCGCATTGCGGGCACATCCCGCGCGGGTCGTTGAAGGAGTAGGCGGACGCCTCGCCCGCGCTGGGGGTGCCGTGCCGGGAGAACAGCACCCGCAGCACCGGGCTGATCTCCGACGCCGTCCCGACCGTGGAGCGTGCGCCGCCGCCGATGGGCCGCTGGTCCACGACGACGGCCGGGGCGAGGTTCTCGATCGCGTCGGCGTCGGGCCGCTCGTGCTTGGGCATCCGGTCGCGGGCGAACCAGCCGAACGTCTCGGCCAGCTGCCGCCGCGCCTCCACCGCGACGGTCCCGAACACCAGCGACGACTTGCCCGACCCCGACACCCCGGTGAACACCACGAGGCGTCCTTTGGGGATGCGCAGCGAGACGTCCTTGAGGTTGTTCTCCCGTGCCCTGCTGATGATGATGTCGTCGCCGTTCATGCCGGCCACGCTAGGCGGCAATGAGGTCGGGAACGGTCCTCATTGGCGGGCATACTGGCGGCATGTCCTCGGCGCGACTGCTGCACCTGCTGTCCCTCCTGCAGACCCGCCGCGAATGGACGGGCCCGGAGCTGAGCGAGCGGCTCGGCGTGACGGTCCGCACCGTCCGCCGCGACGTCGAGCGCCTGCGCGACCTCGGCTACCCGGTGCACGCCACGCTCGGCAAGGTCGGCGGGTACCGGCTGGAGGCCGGCACGGCGCTGCCGCCGCTGCTGCTGGACGACGAGGAGGCCGTCGCGATCGCGGTCGGGCTGCGCGGCGCCGCCGGGGGAGCGGTCGAGGGCATCGGCGAGGCGTCGGTGCGGGCGCTGGCGAAGCTGGAGCAGATCCTGCCCGCCCGGCTGCGCCGCCGCGTCAACGCCCTGCACACCGCCACCACCCCGCTGACCGGGCCGCCCGCCGGGCCCGCCGTGGACCCCGAGACCCTCACCGTGCTGGCCGCCGCGAGCCGCGACCGCGAGCGGATCCGGTTCGCCTACCGCGACGGCGGCGGCGCCGAGACCTCCCGCCTCGCCGACCCGCACGGGCTGGTGACGGCCGGGCGCCGCTGGTACCTGGTCGCCTTCGACACCGGACGCGGCGACTGGCGGACGTTCCGCGTCGACCGCGTCGCCCGCCCGCACCCCACCGGCGTCCGCTGCCCGCCCCGCGACCTGCCCGCCGCCGACGCCGCCGCGTTCGTCACCCGCTCGCTGGCCCGGTCGCGGCCGGTGCGGCCGGCGGTGCTGACCGTGCACGCCTCCGCCGAGGAGCTCATCGACCGGTTCCGCGTCACCGGCGACGAGGTCGAACCGGTCGACGAGCGCACCTGCGTGCTGCGCACCGCGCCCGACTCGCTGGAGTACACCGCGCTGCGCATCGCCTACCTCGACCTGGACTTCGAGGTCGTGGAACCGCCGGAGCTCGCCGAGCGGCTCGCCGCCGTCGGCGCCCGCCTCACCCGCGCCACCGCCGGCCCCACCCCCACCGGCGCGCGGACCGGCGGTTCACCGGCCCGCACCGATCCGGGCGGCCCGCCATGAGCGCGGCCGCCGCTCCGGCCGCCCGTTAGGCCGGCTTGCTCCGGGAGGGGCGCTCCCGCGCCAGTTCGGAACGGACGATGCCGGCGCGGTACCCGGCGTCCTGCGGCCAGGACGCGACGACGTCGGCGAGCAGGTCGCGGTGGTCGTCGAGGAGATGGTCGAAGGTCAGGCCGACGGCCGCCTCGATCTGGATCGGCAGCTCCGGAGAGCGGACCGCCCGGAGCAGGACGGCGGTGACGTCCGGCGAGGGAAGGTCGAACAGCGCGGTCACGCAGTCCTCCCGGTCGTCCAGGCTCCTGCCGGTATCGCAGATCAGCGTCTCCAGGGCCCGCACGATCTCCGGTGACGGGACCGTCCAGCGTTCCAGGCAGCGGCCGGCGGCGTGCACGGCGCGGTCGAGCACGGGCGTGTCCAGCAGCGCCTCGGCGATCAGCGGCGCGTCCGCGGGCCCGGCGTGCTCCGCGAGCACTCCCCAGGCGCTGGCGTGGACGGCGCCGTCCTCGCGCGGAGGCAGCCGCAGCAGGTGGCGGGCGAGCGCCAGGACGTCGTCCGTGTAGCGCTCGACGTCCATGCCGAAGCGGGTCAGACCATCGGCCATGGTGAAGTGGTCCAGGGCGATGCCGACCGCGGCGGTCCGCCCGCTGTGCAGGAGGGTGCGGAACGCCCGGCGGTGGGCGGCCTCGCCGGTGGGCGTGCGCAACTGCCGGTGCGCCTCGCGCAGCCGGGGACCGTCGAGTTCGTGGCCCGTCCAGTACAGGCTGTGCCGGCCCTCCGACAGCGCCTCGGCGACGCCCCAGGGCCGTCGATCCTCCGGCCACGTCGCGACGAAGTCCTCCAGACGGCGGCGGTGGGCGTAGAAGCGCGGCCCGCGGCACAGCGCGGCGGCGGCGTCCAGGCGGACGTCGGGGTCCTCGTCGCCGATCGCCTCCAGCAGCAGGGCCGTGATCTCGGGGGCGGGGGCGTCGGGGAGCGCCCTGAGCGCGTCGCGGCGTTCGCCCGGGTCCCGCGACCGGTCGCCGGCGATGCCGATGACCAGCGCGAGGAGGCCCGCGTGCGGGACGGGCACGGCGTTCAGCGCGAGCCCGGCCGCGCTCAGGGCGTCGCCGTCGACGCCGCCGGGCGGGGCGGCCCTGAGGATCGCGAGGATCGGCTCGGCGTCCTGCGGACCGGCCTCGTTCCTCAGCACCGACAGGGCGCTGGCGTGGTTGGCGCCCGCCGCGCCCCGCTCGTCGGCCGGGCGCGGAGGCTGCCGCAGCAGGGCCCGCGCCCGCGCGATCACCTCGTCCCGGTGCGCCTCGAACGGGCTGTCCTCGCCGAACCGGCTGGTCGTGCGCGCCCGGTCGTAGTAGTCCAGCGCGGCGCCGATCGCGACGGTGTCCTCGCTGCGCAGGAGCACCAGGAACGCTCGTTCGAACTCCTGCGGCGTCGCCGCGGTGCCCATGGCGGCGTCGGCGCCGCGCAGGACGGGGTCGTCGAACTCGCAGGTCCAGTTCCACGTCCCGAACTCGCGCAGGAAGCTCATCATGAACACCGCGCGATCAAAGCACCGCGCCGCGCGATGCCGCAAAGGGTTTCAGCGCCCCCGCCCCCCGCCCGCGGCGCCCGGCGATCTTCTCCGGCGTACCTGACAGAAGGTGTCAGTCTCTCCTGGAATGCTGGACGCATCGACCTTGAACGACCAGGGAGTACATACATGTCCGGTATCGCCGAGTTCATCGCCATCAACATCGACTGCCCGGAACCGCCGAAGCTCGCCGCGTTCTACGCGACGCTCACCGGCGGCGAGGTCACCTACGACACCCCGGAGGCGGCGGCCGTCGCCCTGCCCGGCGGGCAGAACCTCTACTTCCAGGGCGTCGCCGACCACAAGGCGCCGACGTGGCCGACCGGGGAACGCCCCCAGCAGTACCACCTCGACTTCTACGTCGACGACCTCGACAAGGCCGAGGCGCAGGTCGCCGAGCTGGGCGGCGGCACGCCCGACTTCCAGCCGGGCGGCGACCGCTGGCGCGTGCTGACCGACCCGGCCGGGCACCCGTTCTGCGCCTGCCTGCGCAGCCAGTAGAAGGGCGAGCCAGCAGGAGGACGAGCCGGGGGAACGGCCCGTGCGCGGTCAGGCCGGCAGGACGCGCACGGGCAGGCCGCCGCGGGGCCGCATCGCGGTGACGCTGGTCGGCGTCACCGCGTCCGACACCAGCCGCAGCCGGGTGCGGCGCAGCAGGCAGGCGAGCATCGTCTTGATCTCGACGGTCGCCAGCGTGGAGCCGATGCAGCGGTGCGGCCCGCCGCCGAACGGCAGGAACGTCGACGGGGTCGTCGGGCGGTGCAGGTCCGAGCCCGGGATCCAGCGCTCGGGCCGGAACCGTCCCGCCTGCGGCCACACCTCCGGCATCCGGTGGGTGACGTAGGGGGAGTACAGCACCATCGCGCCCGCCGGGATCCGGTGGCCGGCGTAGGCGAAGTCCTCCACGGGGACGCGGGCGCTCAGCACCGCCGGCGGGAACAGCCGCAGCGTCTCCTGCACCACCCCGTCCAGGTACGGCATGTGCGGCAGGTCGGCGGCCTCTGGTGAACGGTCGCCGAGCACCTCGGCGACCTCTCGGCGGGCCCGCTCGGCCGCCTCCGGATGCACCAGCAGCGCGTACACCGCCCACGCCATCGCCGCGCTGGTGGTGTCGTATCCGGCCGAGATCAGGCTGATGACCTGGTCCTGCAGCTCCTGCCGGGTCAGGCCCGCGCCGTCGTCGTCGCGGGCCGCCATCAGCATGCCGAGCACGTCGTCGTGCTCGCCGCCCTCGCGGCGCCGCCGCTCGATCTCCTCGTCCACCCGCCGCGCGACCGCCGCGCGGGACGCGGTGACGCGCCGCCAGTACGGGTTGGGCAGCGCCCGCAGCATCATCTGCGCCACGAAGTTGCGGTCGATGCCGGCCAGCGCGATCTGCAGGCCGCGGCCGATGACCTCGGCGTCGGCGGCGAGCCGGTCGCCGAACAGCACCTCCACGGTGCTGCGGCGGATGACGCCGCGCAGCTCGGCGTAGGCGTCCAGCGTGCGGCCGGGCGTCCAGGACGCCAGCGCGGCGTCGGTGTTGGCGGCGATGCGGGCGACGTACCCGTCGACGCGGCGGTGGTGGAACGCCGGCTGGACGAGGCGGCGCCGCCGGCGGTGGTCGGCGCCGTCGCTGACGATCAGCGCGGTCTCCCCGTTCACCGGCACCAGCAGGTCGAACGCCTCCCGCCAGCGGAACAGCCCGGAGTTGGCGAACACGAACGCGTTGGCGTCCGGGCCGAACAGGTGCACGAACGGCTTGCGGCGCGTCCCGACGGCCACGACCGGGCCGTGCTCGGCGTACAGCCGCAGCAGGCTCGCGCACGGGTTCATGGCGAACCCCACGCCGTGGCGTGCGGTCACCCTCGGGGAGGGGCTCATCGTCGCGGCCGGGGTCATCGTCGCGGATCCCACGCGCCCACTATCCCACGCCCGCCGGGGCCGCCGCGTCCGCCGGGGCGGGGCGCCCCCGGTCGGCGCGACCGCCGGCCCGGTGCGAGGATGGGACGCGTGACGGACGAGACCGAAACGCGGGGAACGGCGGCCTGGCACGGGAGGATCGAGCACGTCCGGGGGTCGCAGGTGCGTTCCGACACCGCCCAGACCTCCGGGATGCGCCGGTTCGAGGCGATCTCCGGCGCGACCGTGGGCTCGGAGCGGCTGTGGATGGGCCGCACCCACGTCCCGCCGGCGACCAGCTCAGGCGACCACCACCACGGCGAGGCCGAGACAGCGATCTACGTCGTGTCGGGCCATCCGGTGTTCGTGTTCGCCGAGGGGGACCGGGAGGTCCGGGTGGAGACCGGGCCCGGCGACTACGTGTTCGTCCCGCCCTACGTCCCGCACCGCGAGGAGAACCCGTCCGGTGACGAGGAGGCGGTCGTGGTGATCGCCCGCAGCACGCAGGAGGGCATCGTGGTCAACCTGCCGAGCCTGTGGGCCCCGCGGCCGCAGGACGGATGAGCGCGGTGCCCGCCGGAACGCCGGAACCGGGCGGCCACCGCCCGAAACCGGGCACGCAGACCGTGGACCGGTCGGTCGCGGTGCTGCGCACCTTCGAGGACGCCGCCCGCCAGACCCCCACCGAGATCGCGCACCGGCTGGGGCTGTCGGTGAGCACCGCGCACCGCATCGTGCACGCGCTGCACGCCACCGGCATGCTGGGCCGCGACCCGCAGACCGAGCGGTACTTCCTCGGCCCCACCGCCGCGATCCTCGGGCGGCTGGCGCTGGAGCGGATGGGCACCACGCTGCTGCAGCCGGAGCTCACCGCGCTGCGCGACGGCACCGGCGAGGCCGTCAGCCTCGGCGTCCGCGCCGGCGACGAGGTCGCGGTGCTGCTGCACCTGCCCTCCACGCACCCGCTGCGCTACGACCAGCCGCCCGGCGACCGCAACCCCATCCACACCTGCGCGATGGGCAAGACGCTGCTCGCGTTCGGGGACGAGCAGATCGCGATGGACGAGCCGTACCGGCGGTTCACCCCGTCCACGCTCACCACCCGCGCGGAGCTGGAGGCCGAGCTGGCGCGGATCCGCGAGCGCGGCTACTCCGTCAACGACGAGGAGCGGCTCGCCGGGGTCCGCGCGGTGGCGGCGCCGGTCCGCGACGGCGCGGGCCGCACGTTCGCGGCGGTCGCGCTGCAGGGCCCGTCGGTGCGGTTCGGCGACGACCGGATGCCGGAGCTGGCCGAGGCGGTGCTGAAGGCGGCGACGCGGCTCACCGACCTGCACCGCCACCTGTCCTGACCGGGTCCCCCAGGTCACCCGCGTCACCCGTGTTCCCCGCCTCACCCGCGCCGGCCGTCTCGACCGTGCGGCTCCCGTCGCCGGTTGCGGCGGGCGGGGCGACCGCGGCGAGCTCGTCCAGCAGCGCGGCGACCGCGGGCGGGCGCGGCCCCGCCGGCACGAGCGCGGCGATGCGGCGCCTGCCGAGATCGGGCGCCGGCGGGACGGCCACGCCCGGCTCGGAGTGCAGGCCGAGCGCCAGTCCCGGCAGCGCGGTGACCGCGAGGCCGTGCGCGACGAGCCGCTGCACGGCGACGTGGTCGTCGGTGGCGAACGCGATCCGCGGCACGAACCCCGCTCGCCCGCACGCCCACGTCAGGTGCTCGCGGCAGCGCGCGCAGCCCGACGCCCACGTCTCGTCCGCCAGGTCCGCCAGCCGGACGGGCCCGGCGGCGAGCGGATGCGCGGCGGGCAGCGCGACGCGGATCGGGTCGCGGCACAGCTCCACCTCCCGGAACCGCGCGTCGCGGTCGGGCGGCAGGTGCTCGTGGTGGAACACCACCGCCACGTCGGCCTCGCCCGCGCGCAGCGCCGCGAGCGCCTGCGGCGGTTCGGCGTCCATCAGGGTGACGGCGACGCCGGGGGCGCGGGCGCGCAGGCCCGCGAGCGCGGCGGGCAGCAGCGCCGCCGCCGCGGTCGGGAACACCGCGATCCGCACCCGCCCGGCGCGCAGCCCGGCGATCGCGGCGATCTGCTCCTCGGCGTCGTCCATCCGGGCCAGCACGTCCTCGACGTGCTCCACCAGGATCCGGCCGGCCTCGGTGAGCCGGACGCCGCGCCCGTGCCGCACCACCAGCGGCGTGCCGACCTCGGCCTCCAGCCGGGCGATGTGGTGCGACACCGCCGGCTGGGTGTAGGCGAGGGACCGCGCGGCGGCCGTCATCGAGCCGAGGCGGGCGACCTCCCGCAGGATCCGCCCGCGGTGCAGATCAAGCATCCCCGCAAGATATCAACCGGACTTATGGGTCACCCAGAGAACCGTACTTTGTCCTATGGGTGGTGCGTGCACGACCATCGGGACATGACCCTTTCCGTGCACGACGCGCAGCGGGAGTTCACCGCGGGCGTCGCCTTCCTCAACACCGCCACCTACGGACTGCCGCCGCGCGCCGCGCACGAGGCGATGCTCGCCTCCGAGCGGGACCGCGCCGCGGGGCTGCTGGTGCCGGTGGACCTCGACGACGCCGTCGCCCGGTCCCGCGAGGCGTTCGCGCGGCTGGTCGGGCTGCCTGCGAGCCGCGTCGCCGTCGGCTCGCAGGCGTCGTACCACGTCGGGCTGGTGGCGGCGTCGCTGCCCGCCGGCGCCCGCGTCCTGGTCGCCGAGGGCGACTTCACCTCGCTGCTGTTCCCGTTCCTGGCCCGCCCCGACCTGGCGGTGCGGGAGGTGCCGCTGGAACGCGTCGCCGAGGAGACCGGACCGGACGTCGACGTGGTCGCGGTGTCGGCGGTGCAGTCGGCCGACGGCCGCATCGCCCCCATGGACGACCTGATCGCCGCCGCACGCGCGCACGGCGCCCGGATCCTGCTGGACGCCACGCAGGCCGCCGGATGGCTGCCGCTGCCCGCCGGCGACGTCGACTGGCTGGTGTGCTCGGGCTACAAGTGGCTGCTCGGCCCGGGGGGCGCCGCCCTGCGCGCCCGGGGCCCGGGGGCGCGGGGCGCGCGGCCCCCGCGCGGGGCGGGGGGGGGTGCCCGCGCCGCCCGCGGGGGCTCCCGAAA
>NZ_JBEYYT010000315.1:9919-11397 GCF_040645715.1 Spirillospora sp. NPDC046719
GCCCGCGCGGCACCGCCTTCCTCGCCGGGACCGTGGTGGCGCTGGCCGCGCTGCCGCCGGTCGGCGCGGGCTGGTACGCCGGCGCCGACGTCTGGGACTCCATCTACGGCACGCCGCTGCGGCTGGCGTCCGACGCGCGCCGCCTGGACCTGTCGCCGGCCTGGCAGTGCTGGGCCGGGCACGCCCCCGCCCTGGAGCTGATCGAGCGGGTCGGCGTCGCCGCGATCCACGACCACGACGTGGCGCTGGCGCGCCGCTTCCAGACCGCGCTCGGGCTGGAGCCGGGCGACTCGGCGATCGTGTCGGTGCCCGTCACCGCCGGCACCGCCGACCTGCTGCGCGCCAACGGCGTGATCGCCTCCGTGCGGGCCGGGCGGCTGCGCTGCGCGTTCCACCTGTCCACCACCGAGGCCGACGTGGACAAGGCCGCCGGCCTACTCGCCGACCGCGTCGCCGCCTGAATCGCCGCCTGACCCTCGCTCGGCGGTCACGGAGGCGGCGAGGCGGCGGCGCGGAGAACCGCAGATCTTACAAGTCTCGAACAAGGTGCCTTGACCGGCGCCTTCACGCCGGATCCGGCCGCCGCCGCGGCCTACCGTTCCTCGGCATGGACGTACTGCTCACCGGGTCGGCCGGTTTCATCGGTTCGCACGTCGCCGAGGCGCTCACCGCCGCGGGCCACCGGGTCCGCGGCCTGGACCTGCGGCCCGACGGCCTGGCCCCCTCCGGCGGACCGGGAGGCACCGCCGACGTCCGCGACGCGGCCGCGGTGGCGCGGCGGCTGCGGGGCGCGGACGCCGTCTGCCACCAGGCCGCCAAGGTCGGCCTCGGCGTGGACGTGTCGGACCTGCCGGACTACGCGTCGGTGAACGTGCACGGCACCGCGGTGCTGCTGGCGGAGATGGCCCGCGCCGGGGTCGGCACGCTGGTGCTGGCCTCCTCGATGGTCGTCTACGGGGAGGGCGCCTACACCTGCGGGACGCACGGCCCGGTGCGTCCGGCGCCGCGCCCGGAGGAGGCGCTGCGCGCCGGACGGTTCGAACCGGACTGCCCCGAGTGCGGGCGCCCCCTCGCGCCCGGCACCGTCGCCGAGGACGCCGCGCTCGACCCCCGCAACGTCTACGCCGACACCAAGCTCGCGCAGGAGCACCTGGCGGCGTCGTGGGCGCGCGCGACCGGCGGCGCGGCCGCGGCGCTGCGCTACCACAACGTGTACGGGCCGAGGATGCCGCGCGACACCCCCTACGCGGGCGTCGCGGCGATCTTCCGGTCGCGGCTGATGAACGGCGAGGCGCCGCTGGTGTTCGAGGACGGCGGGCAGCGCCGCGACTTCGTGCACGTCCGCGACGTCGCCCGCGCCAACGTGCTCGCCCTGGAGCGGCTGGCGGCCGGCCCGCCCGAGCCGGGCGGGCTGCGCGCCTACAACATCGCCAGCGGCGAGCGCGCGCGCCATGTCGCCGATGGTGCGGGGCTCGCCG
>NZ_JBEYYT010000316.1:0-11338 GCF_040645715.1 Spirillospora sp. NPDC046719
CGGGGGCACGGCGGGACCTCCCCCCGATAAACACCGCGGGCCACCGGGGAAGGCGCCCCCGAAGGGGCGCCGACCATAGGTGGCCCAACACGCGTGGAGCTATGGGGATTCGAACCCCAGACCTCCTCCATGCCATGGAGGCGCGCTACCAACTGCGCCATAGCCCCGTGCGACTGCGTGGACGTTCATCCCGCAGCGCTCCGCCAGTGTATAGGACACCGGGGGTGGGTCTCGAATCGTTTGGGTCTCAGGCGCCGTTGTCGGTCCGGTCGTCGCCGAGGACGGGTTCGGGGAGGGTGCCCGCGTTGTGCTCGGCGAGGCGCCACCCTCCGTCCCGCATCTCGGTGATGACGGACCAGCAGCAGTTGGACAGGCCGCCGAGGCGCTCCCAGGTCTCCTCCGGGAGGCCCAGGAGGTGGGACATGCCGAGGCGCAGGGCGGCGCCGTGGGACGCCACGACGAGCCTGCCGGTGGGCGGCAGCTCGTCCAGGGCGCGTTCGAGGGCGGCGCCGACCCGCTTGGCGACCTGCGCGCTGGTCTCGCCGCCGGGCGGCTGCCAGGCGGCGTGCTCCTCGGGGTAGCGTTCGCGGATCTCGCGGGCGGTGAGGCCCTCCCAGGCGCCGCCGTCCCGCTCGATCAGGTCCTTGTCGTACTGGACGGGGAGCCCGGTGACGTCGGCGAGCGCCTGGGCCGTGTCGGCGGCCCTGCGCAGCGGTGAGGCGAGCAGGGCGGTGGGGCGGAGCCCGGCGAGGAGCCGGGCGGCCCGGTGCGCCTGCGCCACGCCCGTCTCGTCCAGGGGGATGTCGGTCTTGCCCTGGAAGCGGCGCTCGACGTTCCAGGCGGTCTGCCCGTGCCGCCACAGCAGCAGGGTGCGCTTGCCCGGCTCGCGGGTCGGGCGGGCGTCACTCACTCGCGCTCCCGACGGCGCGGGCACGCTGCTCCATGTGGGCGTTGACGCTGTCGGGCAGCGCGATGAGGGGGCAGTCCTTCCAGAGCCGTTCGAGGGCGTAGAAGAGCCGGTCCTCCTCGTGCTGGATGTGCACGATGACGTCGGAGTAGTCGAGGAGGACCCAGCGGCCCTCGCGCTCGCCCTCGCGCCGGACGGGCTTGGCGTCGGCCTCCTCGCGGAGGCGCTTTTCGACCTCGTCGACGATGGCGCGGACCTGGCGGTCGTTGGGCGCCGAGCAGAGCACGAAGGCGTCGGTGATGACCAGCTGCTCGCTCACGTCGTAGGCAAGAATGTCGTCGGCCAGCTTGTCGCCCGCCGCCTCCGCGGCGATCCGGACCAGCTGTGCCGCCCTGTCGGATGCGGTCACGATGCGCTCGCGATCCTCCCTGTAGGGGTCGTCTCGGCTAACACCTTCTCATGGGTGGCGGCCGGCGTCCCTGTTCGTTGGTGTTCGGGCTGGTACGGGCGTCCAGTGCCCATTCCAGGGTATGCGGCGCGGCACCCTGATCGTCCGGGCGAAGGTCCAGGGCAGGGCAGTCCGGGACGATCTAGGCGGCGTCGGCGCGGTAGAGGTCGCGCTTGTTGATGTACTGGACGATGCCGTCGGGCACGAGGTACCAGATCGGCTCGCCGGAGTGGACGCGCTCGCGGCACTCGGTGGAGGAGATCGACAGCGCCGGAACCTCCATGAGCGAGACTCTGCCGTCGGGCAGTCCCGGGTCGGCGAGGCGGTGCCCGGGCCGGGTGACGCCGACGAAGTGCGCGAGTTCGAACAGCTCCTCGGTGTCGTGCCAGGTGAGCATCTTCTCCAGGGCGTCGGCGCCGGTGATGAAGAACAGCTCGGCGTCGGGGCCGTGGATCTGCCGCATGTCGCGGAGGGTGTCGACGGTGTAGGTGGGGCCGGGCCGGTCGATGTCGACGCGGCTGACCGAGAACGCCGGGTTGGACGCGGTGGCGATGACGGCCATGAGGTAGCGGTCCTCGGCGGCGGCGACCTTGCGGCCCTCCTTGTGGGAGGACAGGCCGGTGGGGACGAACACGACCTCGTCGAGCGAGTAGAAGTGGGCGACCTCGCTGGCGGCCACGAGGTGCCCGTGGTGGATCGGGTCGAACGTGCCGCCCATGATCCCCAACCGCCGCTTTTGCGTCATGGCGACGAGAATAGCCAGCCAGGGCGGGGCCCGGAACGTCCGCCCCCTGGCCGAAGCTCAGCTCAGCCCGGGCAGGGGCGGCCGGCCGCCGTCCCAGGACACGACGCGGACGGCCTTGCCGACCTCCACCCGCGGGACCGTCCCGCCGGGAAGGGCGACGACCTCGGCGGTGAGGCCGAGCGCCTCGTGCAGCGCGTGGACGAGCGGTTCGCGCGGGTCGCCGGAGACCGCCTCGCAGGCCACGAGCAGCCGGACGGCGGGGCTGCGCCGGTCCACGACGATCTGGTAGTGGGGGCCGACCAGCCCGGAGCCGAGCAGCACCCGCTCGACCTCGCTCGGGTACACGTTGACCCCGCGGACCACGATCATGTCGTCGGCGCGCCCGATGACCTTGCTCATGCGGACGAGGGTCCGGCCGCAGGGGCACTCCCCGCGGGTGAGCGAGGCGATGTCGCCGGTGCGGTAGCGCAGCAGCGGCAGCGCCTGCTTGGTCGGCGTGGTGAAGACGAGCTCGCCGGGCGTGCCGTCCTCGACGGGCTCGCCGGTGGACGGGTCGACGGCCTCGACGATGAAGTGGTCCTCGTTGACGTGCAGGCCGTCCTGCTGGAGGCACTCGGCGGCGACGCCGGGCCCGATGACCTCGGAGAGCCCGTAGACGTCCATCGCCTTGATCGGCAGGACTGCCTCGATCGCCGCGCGCAGCTCCTCGGACCACGGTTCGGCGCCGAACAGGCCGGCCTTCAGCGCCGGCAGCTGGACGCCCGCCTCGGCGACGGCCTCACCGAGCCGCAGCGCGTACGCGGGAGTGCAGGTCAGGATGTCGGGGCGCAGGTCGGCGAGCATGCGGACCTGCCGGTCGGTCATGCCGCCCGACATCGGCACGACGGTCGCGCCGAGCGCGACGGCGCCCTGGTGGATGCCGATGCCGCCGGTGAACAGCCCGTACCCGTAGGCGTTGTGCACGATGCTGCCCGGCTCCGCGCCGGCGCACGCCAGCGACCGCGCGCACATCGCCGCCCAGAGGTCGAGGTCGGCCTTGGTGTAGGCGACGAGCGTCGGCCGCCCGCGCGTCCCGCTGGACCCGTGCACGGCGGCGACCTGGTCGCGCGGCACGCTGAGCATCCCGAACGGGTAGCCGTCCCAGAGGTCCTGCTTGGTGGTGAACGGGAGGCCGCTCAGGTCGGCGAGCGTCACGTCGGCGCCGCCCGCGACGCCGGCCTCCTTGAGCCGGTCGCCCTGCACGCCGCCGGCCGCGACGAGCCGGTCGACCAGCCCCCAGAGCCGGTGCCGCTGCAGCGCGGACCGCTCGTCGATCGACATCGCCTCGGCTCGGGGATCGAACATCGCGCCTCCTGGGCAGGCCACAGCCGGACGCGGGCTCCGCACCGGGGAACCCTCCGCCGAAGTGGTTCGTCGGAACTACCATGCCAGACATGACGGAGAACACACCGGATCGGGCACGGACGCGCTTTCCCGGGATCAGTTCCCGGGCCTACGAACACCCGGCGGACCGTTCGGCGCTCGTCGCGCTGCGCTCGCTGTCCGGGTTCGACGTCGTCCTGCGCAAGCTGTCGGGGCTGGTCAACGAGCGGTCGCTGCGGCTGATGTTCCTCGGCGGGACGGTCCGCGTCGGGGACGACCAGTTCCACCACCTGAACGACATGGTGCGCGACGCCTGCTACATCCTCGACATGCCCGAGGTGCCGGAGGTCTACGTCCGGCAGGACCCGACGCCGAACGCGATGGCGCTGGGGTCCGACCACCCGTTCATCGTGGTGAACACCGGGCTGCTCGACCTGCTCGACGACGAGGAGCTGCGGTTCGTCATCGGGCACGAGGTCGGGCACATCCTGTCCGGGCACGCGGTGTACCAGACGATGATGCAGATCCTGCTGCAGCTCGGGTCGCGGCTGGCGTGGCTGCCGCTCGGCAACATCGGCATCGCGGCGATCATCATCGGGCTGCGCGAGTGGTTCCGGAAGGCGGAGCTGTCGTCGGACCGGGCCGGGCTGCTGGCCGGCCAGGACCTGGACGCGGCGAAGCGGGTCAACATGAAGCTGGCCGGCGGGACGCGGCTGCACGAGATGAGCAGCGAGGCGTTCCTGCAGCAGGCCCGCGAGTACGACGCGGCCGGCGACGTGCGGGACGGGCTGCTGAAGTTCCTGAACCTGCTCGGGCAGTCGCACCCGTTCGCCGTCATCCGGTTCGCGGAGATCGACCGATGGGCGCGCAGCGGCGAGTACGAGCGGATCCTCGCGGGCGACTACCCGCGCCGCGACGACGACGGCAGCGCCAAGGTCACCGACGAGATCAAGAACGCCGCGAAGTCCTACCGGGACTCGTGGGAGCGGACCGCGGACCCGTTCGTCGGCAAGGTCCGCGACATGGCGGACGCCGCGGCGAGCGCGGCGGGCGGGCTGTTCGACCGGATCAACCGCCGCAACGACTCCTGACGTAGTCAGGCCGCGGGAAAGCCAGGCCGCGGGAAGGCCAGGGCCGCCGTGACACGGACACGGCGGCCCTTTTCCGTGCGTCAGAACGGTGCGGGGACGAGGAGTTCGACGTTGCGGTCAGCGGCCTCGCCGCGGCGGTGCTCGGCGCGCTCCTGCCAGTCGTTGCCCGCCAGCTCGCGCGACAGCGACGCCAGGTGGACGGGGTCGGCGAGCCGCCCGCCGTAGGAGGCGGGGCCGGCGGAGTCCAGCACCGTCGCGAAGACCGACAGGGTGCCGTCGCGGTTGTCGGCGATCTCGACGATGCGGCTCTGCTGCGGGAAGTCGATGTGCGCGGCGGTGTTGACCTCCCAGAACCCGCCGCCGGACGGGCGGGCGTGCGGGATGACCTGGTTGCGGTGCGTGTGCCCGTTCACCCACAGCACGACGTTCGGGAAGCGGAGCAGCAGCGCCTCCACCTCGTCGCCGAGGACGCGCCCGCCGCCGAGCGGGTTCGTCAGCGAGGCGATGGGATGGTGGCTGAACAGGACGAACAGCCGGTCCTTCACGGCGTGGCGCACGGTGGAGCCGTCGGCGGCGAGATAGCGGCCGCTGCCCGCCTTGAGCTGGGCTTCCAGCCACGCGACCTGCGCCTTGTCGAGCGAGCCCTCGGAGTAGCCGTTCGGGTTGACGGTGTCGAGGACGAGCCCGCGGACGATGCCGCGGTCGAAGGCGTAGTAGGCGGTGCCGTCGCGGAGATTCGCCTGGGTGAAGCCGTGGCCGTGCGGCGACGCCGTCGTCCGGAAGTGCTCGGCGACGACCTCGGCGCGCGACAGCATCCGCCGGCCCGGGTCGGGGGTGACCTGGCGGAACAGGCCGCCGGCACCGCCGCGCTCGCGGCTGAGCCGGACGAGTTCGGCGGCGTCGGCCTTCTCCAGCATGCGGGCGAGGCGCCGCGCCTGGGCGTCGTCCGCCGGGGCGCCGATCTTGATGCCGCCGGTGGCGAGTCCGGAGACGATCGGGTTGACGGGCAGGTTGCCCTGGACGAGGCCGTCGTGGTTGCCGAACGCGGCGAGCCACGGCATGGTCAGGCCGGTCGCCTGGAACGGGCGGCGCGCGGCGTCGATCAGGCCCCTGACGCGCGGGAACCCGTACTTCGCCATGGGGATGTCGGGCTGCGCGCCGGGCGGCGGGCCGTCGGGGTGCCAGAAGGCGCGGTCGTAGGACGCGAGGTCCATGACGCCCTCGTAGCGGTCCGGGTCGCCGGAGTCGGGGCGGATCCGGCCGCCGTCGAGCAGGTCGATGATCCAGCGCAGCTCGTTGTACTGGACGTTGTCGGCGGCGTCGCCGGTGTTGATGGTGAACGACAGGCCGAGGCCGGTGGCGGGCCCGCGGCCGACCGTGTTGATCGCCCGGACCATCGCCTCGGCGACCTGGGTGGTGAGGATCTCCTGCGGCCGGTAGGCGCCCTCGACGGGCAGCATGCCGGCGGCGTCCTTGAGCCGGTCGGCGAACTCGACGCGCGCCGGGGACTGCGCGTCGATGATGTGCACGTCGGTGAGCTGCCCGAACGCCAGGACGCCGCGCCGGGTCGCGGCCCGCTTCGGGGAGGCGGTGCCGCCGAGGTCGCGGCGGAGCAGGTGGGGTTCGCCCGGCCCGGCGGTGACGGGCCGGTAGCCGCCGGCGCCCGCCTTCCCGAGCAGGTACGTCCGGTCGAGGGTGGTGCCGGCGGCGGGGCCGCGCAGCGGGGCCGCCGCCGCGGCGGCGGGGCGGGCGGGGAACGCGGCGAGTCCGGTGGTGGCGATCCCCGCGCCGAGCGCGGCGCCCTTCAGGACGCGGCGACGGCTGATCTCAGGATTCACAGCCGCATCAGACCATGCCGAGCAACGTGACATCAAGGGTCACAGTGTCACAATTCCGCCGGAGCCACCGGTTCGCGCGCCCGGCGGCCCCGGCGGACCCGCGGCTCAGCCGCGCAGGTGCCCCTCGCCCGTGACGACGTACTTGGTGGACGTCAGCTCTGGCAGCCCCATCGGCCCGCGCGCGTGCAGCTTCTGCGTCGAGATGCCGATCTCCGCGCCGAACCCGAACTCCTCGCCGTCGGTGAACCGCGTCGAGGCGTTCACCATCACCGCGGCCGAGTCGACCAGCGCGACGAACCGCTTCGCGGCCGGCTGCGACGTCGTCACGATCGCCTCGGTGTGGCCCGACCCGTACGTGCGGATGTGCGCGACGGCGTCCTCCAGGGAGTCGACGACGCGGCCCGCGATGTCCAGCGACAGGTACTCGGCGTACCAGTCGTCCTCGGTCGCCTCCACCACACCGTCGCCGTACGAGCGGATCCGCTCGTCCCCGTGCACCGTGACCCCGGCCTGCTTCAGCGCTTCAAGCGCGCGCGGGACGAACGCGTCGGCGATGTCCGCGTGCACCAGGAACGTCTCCGCGGCGTTGCACACCGACGGACGCTGCGTCTTGGCGTTCAGCAGGATGTCGACCGCCATGTCCACGTCTGCGGCCGCGTCGACGTACACGGCGCAGTTCCCGACGCCCGTCTCGATGACCGGGACGGTCGACTCCTCCACCACCGAGTTGATCAGCGAGGCGCCGCCGCGCGGGATCAGCACGTCCACCAGCCCGCGCGCCCGCATCAGGTGCTTCACCGACTCGCGGGACGTGCCCGGGACGAGCTGCACCGCGTCCCCCGGCACCTCCGTCCCCGCCAGCGCCGCCTGCATCACCTGGACCAGCACGGTGTTGGAGTCGTGCGCCGACGACGAGCCGCGCAGCATCGCCACGTTCCCGCTCTTCAGGCAGAGCGCGGCGGCGTCCACGGTCACGTTCGGGCGGCCCTCGTAGATGATCCCGACGACGCCGAGCGGCACCCGGACCTGCCGCAGCTCCAGCCCGTTCGGCAGCACGCTCCCGCGCACCGACTCCCCCACCGGATCGGGCAGCGCCGCGACTTTGCGCACCGCGTCGGCGATCCCGGCGATGCGGCCCTCGTCCAGGCTCAACCGGTCGATCATGTACTCGGACGTGCCGTTCTCGCGGGCCCGCGCGACGTCCGACGCGTTCGCCTTGACGATCTCGGGGGCCGCCGCGACCAGCGCGTCCGCGATCGCGCGCAGCGCCGCGTCCTTCGCCGCCCGCGGCAGCGGCGCCAGCCCCGCCGCCGCCTCCCGGGCGCGCCGCGCCACCATCAGGAACTGCTCGCGCTCGCTCATCGCGAACTCCTCACTGCCGTGTCAGGACCACCAGGTGGTCGCGGTGGATGATCTCGCGCTCGTACTCGGCGCCCAGCTCGCGCGCGAGCCAGCGGGTCGAGCGCCCCATCAGCTCGGGGATCTCGGACGCGTCGTAGTGCACCAGCCCGCGCGCCACGACCCGCCCCTCCGGGTCGCACAGGTCGACGGGGTCGCCCGCGGCGAAGTCGCCCTCGACGCCCGTCACCCCGGCGGGCAGCAGCGACTTGCGGCGCCGCACCACCGCGTCCACGGCGCCCGCGTCCAGCGTGACGCGGCCCTGGCCGGTGGTCGCGTGCGCGAGCCACAGGTCGCGCGTGGACATCCGGCGGGCGTCCGCCGGGTGGAACAGCGTGCCGACCTCGTCGCCGGCCAGCGCGTGCGCGGCGGACGCCGCGTTCGTCAGCACGACCGGGACGCCCGCGATCCGCGCCGCCTCGACCTTGGTGACCATCCCGCCGGTGCCGACCCGCCCGGACCCGCCGAGCTCGACCTCCGCGAGGTCCGCCGGGCCGCGCACGTCGGCGATGCGGCGGACGCCGGGCCGCCGCGGATCGCCGGTGTAGAGCGCGTCGACGTCCGACAGCAGGACGACCGCGTCCGCGCGGGTCAGGTGCGCGACCAGCGCGGCGAGCCGGTCGTTGTCGCCGAACCGGATCTCGTCGGTCGCGACGGTGTCGTTCTCGTTCACGATCGGCAGGATCCCGAGCGTGATCAGCTGCTCCAGGGTGCGCTGCGCGTTGCGGTGGTGCGACCGGCGGATCATGTCGTCCGCGGTCAGCAGCACCTGCCCGACCGTCACCCCGTACCGGGCGAACGAGGAGGTGTAGCGGGCGAACAGCAGGCCCTGCCCGACGCTCGCCGCCGCCTGCTGCGTCGCGAGGTCGCGCGGCCGCCGGGTCAGCCCGAGCGGGCCGAGGCCCGCCGCGATCGCGCCGGACGACACGAACACGATCTCGGCGCCGTCGGCGCGGCGCGCGGCGAGCACGTCCACCAGCGCGTCGATGCGGTTCGCGTCGATCGTGCCCTGCGGGGTGGTGAGCGACGACGAACCCGCCTTCACCACGATCCGGCGCGCCTTCGCGATCGCCTCGCGCTCGCTCATCGGGCCTCTCTCCTCCGGGGGGGTGGGAACCTAGCGGTGGCCGTCCAGGCGGCGGTCGGTGCCGCGCGGGCCCGCCGCGACCTCGCCGGCGACGATCTCCGGCTCCCAGTCGAACACGATCGCGTCGTCCGGAGTGCCGATCAGCACGGTCGCGCCGGCGCTCGCGCCCGCGTCGGCCAGCGCCTGCTCCACGCCGAGCCGCGCCAGGCGGTCCGCGAGGTAGCCGACGGCCTCCTCGTTGGCGAAGTCGGTCTGCCGCAGCCACCGCACCGGCTTCGCCCCGGTGATCAGGTAGGTGTTGTCGCCGAGGTCCTTCACCTCGAAGTCGACGTCCCCGCCGACCGGCTCCGGCCGGATCACGATCCGGGTCGGCTCCGCCGGCGGCAGCGACGCGCGGTGCTCCTCGACCATCGCCGCCATCGCGAACGCCAGCTCCCGCAGCCCCTCGTGGGACGCCGCGGACACCTCGAACACCTTCAGCCCGCGCGCCTCGAACTCGGGCCGCACCATCTCGGCGAGCTCGCGGGCGTCCGGGACGTCCACCTTGTTCAGCACGACGATGCGGGGCCGGTCCGACAGCGGCCGGTCGCCGAGGACGCGGTCGTACGCCTGCAGCTCGCGCTCGATGACCTCGAAGTCGCTGACCGGGTCGCGGCCCGGCTCCGGCGTCGCGCAGTCCAGCACGTGCGCGAGCGTCGAGGACCGCTCGATGTGGCGGAGGAACTCCAGGCCGAGGCCGCGGCCCTCGCTGGCGCCCTCGATCAGGCCCGGGACGTCCGCGACGGTGAACGCGGTGTCCCCCGCGCTCACCACCCCGAGGTTCGGGATCAGCGTGGTGAACGGGTAGTCGGCGATCTTCGGCTTGGCCGCCGACAGCGCCGCGATCAGCGACGACTTCCCGGCGCTCGGGAAGCCGACGAGCGCCACGTCCGCGACGCTCTTCAGCTCCAGCACCACGTCGCGCTCCTCGCCCGGCTCGCCGAGCAGCGCGAACCCGGGCGCCTTGCGCTTGGCGGTCGCGAGCGCCGCGTTGCCGAGCCCGCCCTGGCCGCCGCGCGCGATGACGAACCGGGTGCCCTCGCCGACCAGGTCCGCGAGGATCGTGTCGCCCTCCTTGACGACGGTGCCGTCCGGGACGGGCAGCACGACGTCCGCGCCGTCCGCGCCCGTCCGGTGCCCGCCCTGCCCGGGGCGCCCGTTCGCCGCCTTGCGGTGCGGCCGCCGGTGGTACTCCAGCAGGCTCGCCGCGTTGGAGTCCACGACGAGGACGACGCTGCCGCCGCGCCCGCCGTTCGCCCCGTCCGGGCCGCCCAGCGGCTTGAACTTCTCCCGGTGGATCGACGCGCAGCCGTTGCCGCCGTTCCCCGCGGCGACGTGCAGCACCACCCGGTCGACGAACTGCGCGCCCGAACCCGCTCCAGCGGCCACGGTGGATCCTCCTCGGTGTCGGCCCTCGAACAGGGCGCTCGCCCCATGGACGGGGCGCCCATGAACAGGGCAAAGGGGCGGACCTTCAGCGGTCCGCCCCTTGGAAAACGTCTGATGCAGGCGGACTACTCCGCCGGCGGGACGATGCTCACGGCGTTGCGGCCGCGGTACCGGCCGAACTGCACCGCGCCCGCGACCAGCGCGAACAGCGTGTCGTCGCCGCCGCGCCCGACGCCGGGGCCGGGGTGGAAGTGGGTGCCGCGCTGGCGGACGATGATCTCGCCGGCGTTGACGACCTGGCCGCCGAACCGCTTCACGCCGAGGCGCTGGGCGTTGGAGTCGCGACCGTTACGGCTGGACGATGCGCCCTTCTTGTGTGCCATGTGACCGCTCTCCCTTACTTCCCGGAGTTGATACCGGTGATCTTGACCTCGGTGTACGGCTGACGGTGACCCATCCGCCGCTTGTAACCGGTCTTGTTCCGGTAGTGCATGATGTTGATCTTCGGGCCCTTGACCGCGCCGAGGATCTCGGCGGTCACCTCGTAGCCGGCGAGGTCGGCCGCCTTGCTGACGACGTTGTCGCCGTCCACGACCAGCAGGGCCTGAAGCTTGACGGTCGAGCCGACGTCACCGGCCAGCTTGTCGACGGTCAGCACGTCGTCGACGGCCACCTTCTCCTGCCGGCCGCCTGCGCGGACAATCGCGTACACCGCGGATACCTCTCGTCTGCGCGCGCTTCCGGACTGAACCGGTCCCACGCGTGGCTTACACCAGCCCCCGGATGAGGGCCTACCCCCGGCACCGGGCCGAGGGCGGCACGCCAGGGCGGAACCCCGGCGCTCTCTGCTGTTCCCCACCGGATCGGCGGGGGGCGCACCGGACGAGCCCCGGACGGGCCTCGCGGTGCTGGTCCGGACGCGCCACAACGCGCGCCGAACCCCAAGTGTACTGCATCCCTTGTGTCCGCCGTGTCGTGGGGGGGGGGGGGGGGGGCGCGGCGGCCCCGCGGGGGGGGCGGGCCCGCGGGGGGGC
>NZ_JBEYYT010000317.1:0-11331 GCF_040645715.1 Spirillospora sp. NPDC046719
GGCGGCCTCGTCCGGGTCCAGGTAGGCGACCAGCGCCAGATGCTCGTCCGGGCCGACCGCCGCGGCCAGCGCCGCGAGCACCGCGCCCAGGTCGGGCGCCCCGGCGAGCGCCGGGTCGGTGGTGTGCACCTCGACGGACCGGCCCGGATCGCCGTCGGACAGCACCGGGTCGCCCGCCCCGTCGTCCAGCGTCACCGGCGCGGCCCGGCCGGGCGGCGCCATCGGGTCCCGGTCCAGCAGGTAGGCGGCGACGGCGGCGGCGTACTCCCACACGACGAGCTGCCCGGCCGCCGGGCCGGAGACGGTCGCGTCGTCCTGGTGCGGACGGCCGTCCAGCGTCAGCAGGAACAGGTCGTCGCCGGGCGCGACCGGCAGCCCGCCGCCCTGCACCACCGGCACGATCCGGCCGCCGGCCGCCTCGTCCAGCAGCAGCGCCGCCCAGTCGGCGAGGCCCGGCAGCGCCGCGGAGTAGCCGCCCAGCACGACCGTGCGGCGCCCGGCCCGCGCCGCCCCGCCGAGGATCGCGCCCAGCACCAGGCCGGGGTTGTTCTCCGGACGGGTGAGCGCCGGCAGCACCCGGGCCGCCTCGTCCAGCAGGGGCGACAGGTCGGCGCCGGCCAGGGCGGCCGGCACCAGCGCGTAGGGGGACAGGGCGCCGAACGCGGTCGGCGCGGGCGCCTCCACCACCGGATGCCCGGCCTCCGCCGCCAGCTTCGCCGCGCCGGACCCCGGCGCGGCCACCGTCACGACCCGCCGCGCGATCTCGGCGGGGGACAGGCCGAGGTCGGCGAGCATCCCCAGGAACACCCGCCGGAGCGCGTCGGTGCCGGGATCGTCGCCGGTGACCACGACCGCCGTCCGGCCGAGCCGCTCGGGATCGCCGCCGATGCGCAGCACCGGACCGGGCTCCGGGCCGTCCAGGACGGTCAGCGGCGGCGCGCCGGCGCCCGCGGGCCGCCTCGCGGCGCCGGGCCCGCCGGCGCGGGGGGGGAGCGGCGCCGCGCGCGCCGGGGCGCCCCCCCCCCCCCGCGCCCCCCCCGCCCCCGAGGACGTCACCTCGGCCCTGTCCCTGGTCATCCCCCACGTCGCCTGATCCAGCGGCCCCGAGCCCGCCGTGGGTGGCGGTGCGCAGGAAGAGGCGGGGCGTCGCGAGGGCGTGCCGGCCCGGGGCGCAGGTGCCGAGGGTCTCCAGGGTCCAGGGCGGCACGAACATCACTCCCGGGGCGTTTGTGCGGGAGGCGGGCCGCAGCCTGGCGGCGCCGGTTCGACAGGGAGGCGCTCGGACGCGAAGATCGTCTGCGGCGCGGGGGCCGGGGGGTGCCCCGAAGGCGGGGCCGTGATGTGCTGGGACGTGCCCTGGCGAGGGGAGGATCAATGGCGATCATCGCGCAGTTGAGCGACATCCACCTGGCGGCCGGACGTGACGGCGAGGTGGACGACGGGTCGGGGCCCGTGCGGGCCCTGCGCGCGGCGGTGTCCAGCCTGCTGGCGCTGCCCGCGCGGCCGGACGCGGTGGTGCTGACCGGCGACCTCGCCGACGGCGGACGGCCCGAGGAGTACGCGCGGCTGCACGCGCTGCTGTCGCCGCTGCCGATGGCGGTCTACCCGATGCCCGGCAACCACGACGACCGGGACGCCATGCGCGCCGCGTTCGGCGATCACCCGGCCGTGGTCGACACCGGGATCTGGCCGCAGGCGCCCGTCCAGTACGCGGTGGACGTGGCGGGCGTGCGGCTGGTGTGCTGCGACACCACCGTGGACGGGCATCCGCACGGGCACATGAGCGAGGAGCGGCTCGCGTGGCTGGACGGGGCGCTCGGCGCCGCGCCGGCCACGCCGACGGTGGTCGCGACGCACCATCCGCCGTTCCCGATCGGGATCAGGTTCATCGACGACATGCGGTTCGTCGACCCGGCGGGATTCGCGAAGGTGATCTCCCGGCATCCGCAGGTGGTGCGGATCATCTCGGGGCACGTGCACCGGGGGTCGGTGGGGTCGCTGGCCGGGACGGTCAGCACGACGTGCCCGAGCACCTACCGGCAGCTGTTCCTGGACCTGACGCACCCGGGACGGGCGGCGGTGACCGGGGAGCCCGCCGGGTTCGCGGTGCACCTGGTGTCCGACGAGGGCGCGGCCACGACCCATTTCGTCCCGACGGGCAACTACCGCCCGCTGATGGACGTGGAGTAGCCCCTCCGGAAGGTCAGGGGCGGCGCCGCGGGCCGAACACCGCCCCCATGAGGAGCAGGGCGCCCCACGGCCCGGCCACCCAGATCCACCACGGGTAGACCACGTTGCCGGTGACCGCCAGGGCCAGCCACACCACGAAGTTGATCGCGCTGACGGTCGCCCAGGTCGCCCAGACGGCCCGCCCGCCCTGCCGGTACAGGTCGCCGCCCGAGCGCCGGACGGCCGGGCTCGCCGTGCTGTTGGGGCGCGACGCCGGGATCGGGTGCTGGTAGAGGTCGTGCTCCGGCAGATCGGAGGTGATCTCCTGGAGGTCGCCGAGGGTCTTGGCCGCGTACGTGGACTCCAGGCGCTCCTGCATCTCGTCCATCGTGATCCGGCCCTCGGCGCAGTGCTCGCGCAGGCTCTCCGCCACCCGGTCGCGATCGGCGTCCGATGCCCGGATCTCAGGGTTCGGCGCCATCGATGCCCTCCCGATCGTCACGACACGGTACGTCCTACGATCAGCCTACTTCCAGCCTGGCGAACCACTCCCGGCCCTCGTCGAGGGCCGTGAGGACGCGGGGGCCGTCCGGGGTGACGGCGAACGTGTGCTCGAAGTGCGCGGAGGCCCGGCCGTCGGTGGTGATCACCGTCCAGCCGTCGTCGAGCTCCTCGGTCTCCTTGGTGCCGAGGTTGACCATCGGCTCCACTGCGAAGCACATCCCGACCTCCAGCTCCGGGCCGTGCCCGGGGGCGCCGTGGTTCGGGATCAGCGGGTCCATGTGCATCTCGGTCCCGATGCCGTGCCCGCCGTAGCCCTCGACGATGCCGTAGGAGCCCTGAGAGCGGATGTGAGACTCGATCGCGTGCGACATGTCCGTGAGGCGGGCCCCGGCCTTTCCGGCCGCCAGACCGTGCCACAGGGACGTCTCGGTGACCTCCAGGAGCCGCCGCAGCTCGTCGGTGACCTCCCCGACCGGCACGGTGATCGCCGCGTCGCCGTGCCAGCCGTCCACGATCGCGCCGCAGTCGAGGGAGATGACGTCGCCGTCCCGCAGGATCTTGTCCGGCCGCGGGATGCCGTGCACGATCTCCTCGTTGATCGACGCGCAGATCGTCCCGGTGAAGCCGTGGTAGCCGAGGAACGACGGCACGCCGCCGTGGTCGCGGATGTGCCGCTCGGCGATCGCGTCGAGGTCGAGGGTGCTGATCCCCGGCTTCACCGCCTCCCGGAGGACCTCCAGGGTGCGGCCGACCAGCAGCCCCGCCGCGCGCATCCGCTCGATCTGCTCGGGCGTCTTCACCTGGATCGCGGGCCTGCGCCGCTTGAACATGTCTCCCCCTAACAAAGATCGCCGGGACCGCCACGAAGCGGCCCCGGCGTCCACGTCCACCGTTCATGCCCTGTCGGGACCCGTCCTGCGCGGGCCGGAGCCGGGAACAGCCTGCCGCTGCCTCCATGCTCCGTCATCCGCCGGCGCACCGGTCCCGGAGACCGCGAGCGCGCGGTCCCAAAGCTGAGTCCCTCAGTCCCTCTCCAGCGGCCGCAGCGCCGTCAGCGCGCGCTTGGTGACCTCCTCGACCGGGCCGGTCGCGTCGATCCCCACGAGGATGTTCTCGTCCGCGTAGAACTGCACCAGCGGCGCCGTGTCGTGCCGGTAGACCTCCAGCCGGTGCATGACGACCTCTTCCTTGTCGTCGTCGCGCTGGAAGAGCCGCCCGCCGCAGTCGTCGCAGATGTCGTCCTGCTTGTCGTCGAAGTCGACGTGCCAGATCCGGCCGCACTTGTCGCAGGTGCGGCGGCCCGACAGGCGCCGGACGACCTCGTCCTCGTCGACGACCAGTTCCAGGACGATGTCCAGGCGGGTGTCCCACTCGGCGAGGATCTTCTTCAGCGTCTCGGCCTGCGGGACGTTGCGCGGGAACCCGTCGAGCAGGAACCCGTCGCGCGCGTCGTCCTCGGCCAGCCGGTCGCGCACCATCGCGATCGTCACCTCGTCGGGGACGAGGTCGCCGCGGTCCATGTACTCCTTGGCCTGCCGGCCGAGTTCGGTGCCGCCGCTCACGTTGGCGCGGAAGATGTCACCTGTCGAGATCTTCGGGATGGACAGATGAGATGCGATGAACTGGGCCTGCGTCCCCTTGCCCGCTCCCGGGGGGCCCACCAGCACGATACGCACTACCGGAGGAAGCCCTCGTAGTTGCGCTGCTGTAGCTGACTCTCGATCTGCTTCACGGTATCCAGTCCGACGCCGACGACGATGAGGATGCTCGTGCCGCCGAAGGGGAAGTTCTGGGTCGCGTTCAGGAGTGCGAACGCCACCATGGGGATCAGGGCGACGAGCCCCAGGTAGAGCGCACCGGGTGTGGTGATCCGGGTCAGCACGTAGTCGAGGTACTCGGCGGTCGGCCGGCCAGGACGGATACCTGGGATGAATCCACCATACTTCTTCATGTTGTCGGCGACTTCAGTGGGGTTGAAGGTGATCGCCACATAGAAGTAGGTAAAGAAGATGATGAAGACGAAGAAGATCCCCATGTGCCAGGGATTGTCCTGCTGGAGGTAGGGCTGCACCTTCTGCAGCCACTTGGTGTTCGGCCACAGCTGCGTCGCGAGCACCGGCAGGTACAGCAGCGATGAGGCGAAGATCACGGGGATGATGCCCGCCTGGTTCACCTTCAGCGGGATGTAGGTCGAGGTGCCGCCGTACATCCGCCGGCCCACCATCCGCTTGGCGTACTGCACCGGGATGCGGCGCTGCGCCTGCTCGACGAACACCACGCCCGCCATGATGGCCAGCCCGACGATGATCACCAGCGCGAAGACGAACCCGTTCTTGGCCTTGTAGATGCTCCAGAACTGGGACGGGAAGACCGCCACCACCTGCGTGAAGATCAGGATCGACATGCCGTTGCCGACGCCGCGGTCGGTCATCAGCTCGCCCAGCCACATGATCACCGAGGTGCCCGCCACCATGCAGATCACCATGGTGATGATCGGGAACACGCCGGTGTCGTACAGGATGTTGTCGCTGCCCGACTGCCCCTGGAACAGCTGCCCGGTGCTGGCCATCGCCACGATGCCGGTCGCCTGCAGGATGCCCAGCCCGATCGTCAGGTACCGGGTGTACTGGGTGATCTTCGTGGTGCCCGCCTGGCCCTCCTTCTTGAGGGCCTCCAGCCGCGGGATCACCACCGTCAGCAGCTGCAGGATGATGCTCGCCGTGATGTACGGCATGATCCCGAGCGCGAACACCGACAGCTTCAGCAGCGCGCCGCCGCTGAACAGGTCGACGAGACCGTACAGCTGGTTGCTCTTCTTCGCCGCGTCCGCGGTCGACTTCAGCACGCTCACGTTCACGTTCGGCGTCGGAAGGGTCGCCCCGATCCGGAACACCAGGATCATGAACAACGTGAACAACAGCTTCTTACGCAGGTCGGGCGTACGGAAAGCCCGAGTGAACGCGGTCAGCACCATTCCTCCTGCGCGACTGGCGAGAACATGGCCGCCGAGGGGCCGGTTACAGGTCCATGGGATACGGCGGATACGAAGATCGTGGGGAATCTCACGCGCGTCGCCTCCGCCGGTGTGACTCTAACAGCAGATGAGACCGGGGCCGCCCCGCCCGCCCCGCGGGCCCTACGGCCCGCGGGGCAAGGCGAAGACGGCCCCGGCATCGAAGGTGTCGCCTTACAGCTCGTCGGCGGTCCCGCCGGCGGCGGCGATCTTCTCCTTGGCGGCGCCGGAGAAGGCGTGCGCCTTCACCTGCACGGCCACGGAGATCTCGCCGGTGCCGAGGACCTTCACCGGCCGGCCGCGGCGCACCGCGCCCTTGGCCGCCAGGTCCTCGGCGGTGACCTCGCCGCCCTCGGGGTAGAGCGCCGCGAGCTTGTCCAGGTTCACCACCTGGAACTCGACCCGGTTCGGGTTCTTGAAGCCCTTCAGCTTCGGCACCCGGCGGATCAGCGGCATCTGGCCGCCCTCGAACCCGACCGGCACCGTGCTGCGGGCCTTGGTGCCCTTGGTGCCGCGGCCCGCCGTCTTGCCCTTGGACGCCTCGCCGCGACCCTTGCGGATCTTGGCCTTGTTGGCGCCGGGGGCCGGACGCAGGTCGTGGATCTTGAGCGGCGTGCCGTCCTTCTCCAGATCGGCGGCCATGTCAGTCGACCTCCTCGACGGTGACCAGGTGGGCCACCGTCCGGATCATGCCGAGCACCTCGGGGCGGTCCTCGCGGACCACGCTCTGCCCGATCTTCTTCAGGCCGAGGGTGCGCAGCGTGTCACGCTGGTTCTGCTTCTCGCTGATCACGGACTTGGTCTGCGTGATCTTCAGGTTGCTCATGAGGTCGCGGCCTCCGCCCTCGGCTCGCTGCCCGCCGCGCGAGCGCGCAGCATGGCCGCCGGGGCGACGTCCTCGATCGGCAGGCCGCGCTTGGCCGCGATCTCCTCCGGACGCTTCAGCGACTTCAGCCCCGCGATCGTGGCGTGCACGATGTTGATCGCGTTGTCACTGCCCAGCGACTTGCTCAGCACGTCGTGGATGCCCGCGCACTCCAGCACCGCGCGCACCGGGCCACCGGCGATCACGCCGGTACCGGGGGCGGCCGGGCGCAGCAGGACCTCGCCCGCCGCGTCCCGCGCCTGCACCAGGTGCGGGATGGTGCCCTGGATCCGCGGCACCTTGAAGAAGTGCTTCTTGGCCTCCTCGACGCCCTTGGCGATCGCCGCGGGCACCTCCTTGGCCTTGCCGTAGCCGACGCCGACGGTGCCGTTGCCGTCACCGACGATCACCAGAGCGGTGAAGCTGAACCGGCGACCGCCCTTGACGACCTTGGCGACACGGTTGATCGCCACGACCTTCTCGATGTACGACTGGCCCTTGTCGGCGCCACCGCGGCGGTCGTCGCGGCGGCCGTCGCGACGGTCGCCACCCTGACCGCCACCACGCCTCTGCGCTGCCATCAGTGGTTCCTCTCGTTTGCCTTGGAAAGGGCCATCAGAGCTCCAGGCCCCCCTCGCGCGCACCCTCCGCCACAGCGGCGATGCGGCCGTGGTACTTGTTGCCGCCGCGGTCGAACACGACCGCGGAGACACCGGCCTCCTTCGCGCGGGCGGCGACGAGCTCGCCGACCTTGCGGGACTTGGCCGTCTTGTCGCCGGAGTCGGCGCGCAGGTCCGCCTCCATCGTCGACGCGTAGGCCAGCGTGTGGCCCTTGCTGTCGTCGATGACCTGGACGAACACGTGCTTGGTGGAGCGGGTCACGACCAGGCGAGGACGCGCGGCGCTGCCCACGACCTTCTTCCGGACCCGCAGGTGCCGGCGCTTGCGGGACTTGGCCCGCGCCGACGTGGCCTTGGCGGCCAGGGCCTTGGTGCCTGCCATGACTACTTACCAGCCTTTCCGACCTTGCGGCGGATCTGCTCGCCCTCGTACCGCACGCCCTTGCCCTTGTACGGGTCGGGCTTGCGCAGCTTGCGAATGTTGGCGGCGATCTCGCCGACCTTCTGCTTGTCGATGCCCTCGACCGTCAGCTGGGTCGGCCGCTCCACCGTGAAGGTGATGCCCTCGGGGGGCTCGACCGTGATCGGGTGGCTGTACCCGAGCGAGAACTCGAGGTTCTTGCCCTTGGCCACCACACGGTAGCCGACGCCCTGGATGACCAGGGTCTTCTTGTAGCCCTCGGTGACACCGACGACCATGTTGTTGATCAGCGAGCGGGTGAGCCCGTGCAGGGCGCGCACCGTGTTGATGTCGTTCGGCCGGGTCACGGTGACCTTGCCGTCCTCCATCGCCACCTCGATCGGCTCGGCGACCGTGTGCGACAGCGTGCCCTTCGGCCCCTTGACGGTGACCTCCCGGCCGTCGAGCGTGACCTCGACGCCGCTGGGCACGGTGATGGGGAGACGTCCGATTCGCGACATTGTTAGAGCCCTCCCCTCACCAGACGTAGGCGAGGACTTCGCCGCCCACGCCGCGCTTGCCCGCCTGCCGGTCGGTCATCAGGCCGGAGGACGTCGAGATGATCGCGACGCCCAGCCCGCCCAGCACCTTCGGCAGGTTGTCCTTCTTCGCGTACACGCGCAGACCCGGCTTCGAGACGCGCTTGATGCCGGCGATCGAACGCTCGCGGGTCGGTCCGAACTTCAGCTCGATGGTGAGCTTCTTGCCGACCTCGGCGTCCTCCACGGTCCAGCCCGAGATGTAGCCCTCCTGCTGGAGGATCTCGGCGATGTGCGCCTTGATCTTCGAGTACGGCATCGCCACCGAGTCGTGGTACGCCGAATTCGCGTTGCGCAGACGCGTCAGCATGTCTGCGATCGGGTCGGTCATCGTCATGGCCTGCTGGCCCTCCCTCGCCACGGTTTCCTCGGGGTGATGTCGTCCCGTGGACCTTTGGCGTGGTCGTGGGCACCCGTGCGGATGCCCGGTGGTTGATACACGCCGGTGGGCTCCCCCCGTCGCCGAGGGGAGGCTCCTACCAGCTGGACTTGGTGATGCCCGGCAGCTCGCCGCGGTGGGCCATCTCCCGGAAGCACACGCGGCACAGGCCGAACTTCCGGTAGACGGAGCGCGGGCGCCCGCAGCGCGAGCAACGAGTGTACGCGCGCACGCCGAACTTCGGCTTCCGCGCCGCCTTGGCGATCAGCGACTTCTTCGCCATCTGCTCAGTTCTCCTTGAAGGGGAAGCCCAGGAGCTTGAGCAGCGCCCGGCCCTCGTCGTCGGTCTTCGCGGTCGTCACGACCGTGATGTCCATGCCCCGCGTCCGGTCGATCTTGTCCGGGTCGACCTCGTGGAACATGACCTGCTCGGTCAGCCCGAAGGTGTAGTTGCCGTTGCCGTCGAACTGCTTCGGCGACAGGCCGCGGAAGTCACGGATACGGGGCAGCGCGGTGGCGAGCAGCCGGTCGAGGAACTCCCACATCCGGTCGCCGCGCAGCGTCGCGTGCGCGCCGATCGGCATGCCCTCGCGCAGCTTGAACTGCGCGATCGACTTGCGGGCCCGGTTCACGGCCGGCTTCTGCCCGGTGATCTGGGAGAGGTCGCGGATCGCGCCCTCGATCAGCTTCGCGTCCTTCGCCGCGTCGCCGACGCCCATGTTGACCACGATCTTGGTCAGCCCGGGGATCTGCATGACGTTGGCGTAGCCGAACTGCTCCTGCATCTGCTTCGCGATCTCCTCGCGGTAGCGGAGCTTGAGCCTCGGCTGCGGGACGGGACGCTCGGTGACGGTCTCGGTCATCGGTCTCAGATCTCCTTACCGCTACGGCGCGAGATCCGAACCTTCGTGCCGTCCTCGTTGATGCGGTAGCCGACCCGGACCGGCTTGCCGTCCTCGGCGAGCGCGACGTTGCTGACGTGCAGCGGCGCCTCGACCGTCACGCGGCCGCTCTCCTTGCCGGCACGCTGCTGGTCGGCCTTGATGTTCTTGGTGATGAGGTTGACGCCCTCGACGACCACGCGGTCCTCGCGCGGGAGGACGCGCAGGACCTTGCCCGTGGCGCCCTTGTCCTTGCCGGCGATGACGACGACCTCGTCGCCCTTGCGGATCTTCATCACAGCACCTCCGGCGCGAGCGAGATGATGCGCATGAACTTCTTCTCGCGCAGTTCGCGGCCCACCGGGCCGAAGATGCGGGTGCCGCGGGGGTCCCCGCCGTCCTTGATCAGGACCGCGGCGTTCTCGTCGAAGCGGATGTAGGAGCCGTCCGGGCGCCGGCGCTCCTTGCGGGTGCGCACGACGACCGCCTTGACGACGTCACCCTTCTTCACGCCCGCGCCGGGAAGGGCGTCCTTCACCGTCGCGACGATGATGTCGCCGACTCCCGCGTAGCGCCGACCCGAGCCGCCGAGAACCCGGATGCAAAGGATCTCCTTCGCACCCGTGTTGTCGGCGACCTTGAGTCGCGACTCCTGCTGGATCACGTCAACTCCTGTTCGTCACACCGGTTCTCTCTCGGACCTGGTCCGAGGAGCCTGGTGGAACCATCGGTGTTCAATGCGGGACTCACGTCCCGCGAGAGCCTCGCGGCTCCTACTTGGCCTTCTCCAGGATCTCCACCACGCGCCAGCGCTTGCTCGCCGACAGCGGGCGGGTCTCCATGAGACGGACGCGGTCGCCGACGCCACACTCGTTGGCCTCGTCGTGCGCCTTGTAGTTCTTCGTGCGGCGGATGACCTTGTGGTACTTGGCGTGCTTCACACGGTCCTCGACGGACACGACCACGGTCTTGTCCATCTTGTCGCTGACCACCAGGCCCTCCAGGACCTTGCGGCTGCTCCGCGCCTGAGTCTGCTCGGTCATTCGGTGCCCTCCACGGCGTCCTCGGCGACCGTGACGATGCCGAGCTCGCGCTCCCGCATCACGGTGTAGATGCGGGCGATCTCGCGCTTGACGGTGCGCAGCCGCCCGTGGCTCTCAAGCTGGCCGGTCGCGGCCTGGAAGCGGAGGTTGAACAGCTCCTCCTTCGCCTCCTTCAGCTTGGTGACCAGAACGTCCTCGGGCTCGGTCCGCAGGTCGTCGGCGGTAAGACCCTTGGCCATCAGGACTCACCCACCTCTCGCTTAACGATCTTGCACTTCATCGGAAGCTTGTGGATCGCGCGGGTCAGCGCCTCGCGGGCGATCTGCTCGTTCGGGTAGGAGATCTCGAACAGCACGCGGCCCGGCTTGATGTTCGCGACCCACCACTCCACGGAGCCCTTACCGGAACCCATCCGGGTCTCCGCGGGCTTCTTGGTCAGCGGACGGTCCGGGAAGATGTTGATCCAGACCTTGCCGCCACGCTTGATGTGGCGGGTCATCGCGATACGCGCGGCCTCGATCTGCCGGTTCGTCACGTAGGCGGCCTCGACCGCCTGGATGCCGTACTCGCCGAACGTCACCTTGGTGCCGCCCTTGGCCATGCCGCGGCGCTTCGGGTGGTGCTGCTTGCGGTGCTTGACCTTGCGAGGGATCAGCATGGGTTACTCAGCTCCCCTCACCCTGCGGAGCAGCGTCGGCCGTCTGCGCCGGCTGCTCGGAACTCTGCTGCTGCTTCGGCGCCTCGTTGCCGCCGCGGGCCTCGCCGCCGCGCGACCACGTCAGCTTCGGCTTCGGCCCCCACTTCTGCCTCGGCGCCCACCTGGCCCGCACCCAGATGCGCGCCGTCTTCCGCGAGCTC
>NZ_JBEYYT010000318.1:0-11298 GCF_040645715.1 Spirillospora sp. NPDC046719
GTCGGCGGCGGGCCGTCCGGCCGCCGTTCAGTCGAGCTCGACGGGCAGGAAGCGGTAGTGGTCGCCGTCCTTGCGGACCAGGCCGGCGGACGGGGCGTCGAAGTGGCTGCCGAACAGGACCGAGTCGGTCCCGGCGAGGTCGGCGAACAGCGCGCGCCGGGTCCTGGTCGCCTGCTCGGCGTCCACGTCGACGGTCGCGCACATCGCGGTGCGGGCGAACTGCACCGGGTGGTGGAGGCAGTCGGCGGAGATCACGGCCGCGCGGTCGCCGCCGTCCAGCCGGACCATGACCTGGCCCGGCGTGTGGCCGGGCGCCGGCACGAGCGTCACGCCCGGCGCCACCTCGACGCCGGCGCCGGGCACGTCGACGGGGTCCAGCAGCCCGGCCTCGCGGACGGGGTCGATGGAGTCGGCGAACATCTCGCGCTGGTCCGGCTCCAGCTCGACGCCGCCCCAGTAGTCGTACTCGGCCTGGGCCGACACGTAGCGGGCGTTGGTGAAGGTGGGCACCCAGCGGTCCCCGTCGAGCCGGGTGTTCCAGCCGACGTGGTCCTGGTGCAGGTGCGTGTTGATCACGACGTCGACGTTGCCGGGTGTGAAGCCCGCCTCCGCCAGCCGGTCGAGGAACGGGGTGGACAGGTGGTCCCACGCGGGGAAGGGGCGGGCCTTGCCGTTGCCCACGCCGGCGTCCACCAGCACGCGGGTGTCACCGATCTGGACGGCGAAGGCGTGGACGGAGCCGAGCAGCTGCCCGTCGTCGTCCACGTAGAAAGGGCTCAGCCACGCCGATTCCGCGACCACGTCCGGGGTCGCCTGAGGCAACAGCCACCGGCCGAACCCGCGCAGCGGGACTTCGGCTATCCGGTGGACGGTCACCTTTCCGATCTGCCAGGTCTCTGCCGCCGGGCTCTTCTGGGGTGTCGTCATGGCGCCACGTTAAGGCGGGCGGGAGAAGCGGCATTCGAGGATCACTAGAGATCCGCTGAAATCCGACCTCGGCGAGTCCACTAGCGGCCACAGGAAAAACGTGCGACCGCTCATCCGATGCGAATTCCCCAAAAAGCCCGATATTGAGGTTCGCGCAATGGAGTCCTCATGGTGAACGGCGGCGCCTCCCTCGCCGGGGTCAGGTGGGGCGCCGCACCGAGGTCGTCTCGCTCGTCAGCGGCGACCCGTCGGACGCGACGGGCAGGAGGTCGGGCACGGGGGCGCCGTCGCCGTCGACCAGGACCGAGTGCTCCTCCCCCGCGTCGAAGGCGTGGCGCTCGCCCCACTGCCGCAGCGTGACGATCACGGGGAAGAGGTCCTTGCCGGCGTCGGTGAGCGCGTACAGCCGCCGCCTGCCCGACGGGGAGTCGACCTGGGCGAGCAGGCCGCGGGCGGTGAGCTTGCGGAGCCGCTCGGTGAGGATGTTGCGGGCGATGCCGGTGCGCTGCTGGAAGTCGGTGAACGAGCGGGCGCCGTCCATCGCGTCCCGGATGATGAGCAGGCTCCACCGGTCGCCGACCAGGTCGACCGTGCGGGCGACCGGGCAGCTCGGGTCCGTCCACGGAGGGCTCTGCCCGTCGGTGCCGTCGCGTGCCATCGCTCCCCCATGAGTTGCGGATTGAAACCATTGTGGCCTAGCCTCCGATCAGTTGCAAAATGAAACCAAATGGAGGTGCCCGGTGAACGGGAGGACGAGGCTGCTGCTCGCGGCCGTGTGCGGGGTCGCGGTGGCGAGCGTCTACGCCGGGCAGCCGGTGCTGGGACCGATGGGACGCGACCTGGGCGTCCCGGTCGACGCGCTCGGCTGGTTCGTGGCCGCCGGGCAGCTCGGCTACCTGGCGGGACTGGTGCTGCTGGTGCCGCTGGGCGACGTCCTCGACCGCAGGCGCCTGATCGCGGCGCACCTCGCCCTGGTGGCGGCGGGGACGGCGGTCACCACGGCGGCCCCGGCCGCCTGGGCGGCGTTCACCGGGCTGGCCGCGGCGGGAGCGTTCGCGGTGGTGGTGCAGACCACCGTCGCGTACGCGGCGTCGGTCTCCCCGCCGGCCGAGCGCGGGCGCAACCTCGGCATCGTGACCTCGGGCGTGGTCATCGGCATCCTCGGCGCGCGAGTCGTCGCGGGCCTCCTCGCCGACCTGTGCGGCTGGCGCGGCATCTACCTGACCCTCGCGGTCCTCGCCGCCGTCCTCGCGGTGCTCGCCCTCACCTTGCTGCCCGCCGACGCCCGCCGCGACGCCGCCCGGTACGGCCAGGCCCTGCGGTCCTTCGGCGGGCTGTTCACCCGGCCGGTGTTCCTCAGCCGCGGGCTGATCGCGTTCTTCCTGTTCGCCTCGTTCGGCACCCTGTGGAGCGGCATGGCCCTGCCGCTGGCCGGCGCGCCGTGGCACCTCGGCGAGACGCAGATCGGGCTGTTCGGCGTCGCCGGGCTGGCCGGGGCCCTCGGCGCCGCCCGGTCCGGACGGTGGGGCGACGCCGGGCACGCGCGCCGGGTCACCGGCATAGCGCTCGCGCTCCTGCTCGTCTCCTGGGCGGCGATCGGGCAGCTCCCGTGGTCGCTGCCGCTGCTGATCGCCGGCGTGGTCCTGCTCGACTTCGCCGTCCAGGCCGTGCACGTGAGCAACCAGCACACCCTGACCGCCGCCTTTCCCGACCGCACCAGCGCCACCATCGGCGCCTACATGCTCTTCTACTCGCTCGGCTCCGCCCTGGGAGCGGCCGCGACCACGGCCGCGTTCGACGCGGCGGGATGGACCGGCCCCACCGTCCTCGGCGCGGCGTTCGCGCTCTGCGCACTCGCCACGTGGGCCTTCAGCGGACGGGCGACGGCCGGCACCGCCCCCCGCCCGAACACCCGGTCGCGCGAACGGCGCCTCTCACCGGCGGTCCCGGACGCCGAGCGCCCGTCCGCGCGCTGATCGGCCGCCGGACCGTCCGATCAGCGGAAGCCGCGATCCAGCGCCTCGGCGGCGCCGAGGCGCAGGATCGGTTCGAGCAGCCCCGGGAAGCGGTCGTCCAGGTCGCCGTCGCGCGGCCGGACGCGCCGGTGCCGGCCGTCGACGGCCATGCTGATCAGCCCGGCCTCGCGCAGGATCCGCCAGTGGTTGGACAGCGTCGACAGCGGCACGTCCATGCCGTCGGCGAGCACCGAGCAGGTCGACTCCGGATGCGCCCAGGCGCGCCGCACCAGTTCCAGGCGCACCGGATCGCCCAGCGCGTGCAGCACCGGCGCGAGCGCGAGCGCCTCGCGGGCGGGCTGGGGAAGCGGTCGCATGCCCCGACGATACCTCGATCGTTCGACGTTCCGGGATCGTCGATGGACAACACTTCGATACTTCGGCATTATCGAAGTACGAAGTGTCGTCCCCGCGCCCGCGAGAGGAACCCCCGTTGACCACATCCGAAGGCGTGCCCGAGACCGGACTGGCCGGGACCGCAGCCGTCCGGCCGAACCGTGCCGCGCTGCTCACCGTGACCTGCCTTGGGCAGTTCATGGTGCTGCTGGACAGCACGATCGTCGGCGCGGCGCTGCCTGACATGCAGCGGCGGCTGCACACGCACCTGAGCGGCCTGCAATGGATCGTCGACGCCTACGTGCTACTGGTCGCCATGCTGCTGCTGTCCGGCGGCGTCTTCGCCGACCGCTTCGGGCGCAAACGCGTGTTCCTGGCCGGCGTCGCGGTGTTCACCGCCGCGTCCGTGCTGTGCTCGGCCGCCCCCTCGATCGGGTGGCTGATCGCCGGGCGGATCGCCCAGGGCGTCGGCGCCGCGGCGCTGAGCCCCGCCTCGCTGGCCCTGATCGCCGCCGCCCATCCCGCCCCGCAGGACCGGGTCAGGGCGATCGGGCTGTGGGCGGGCCTCAGCGGGATCGGCCTGGCGGCCGGGCCGCCGGCCGGCGGCGTCCTGGCGGACGCCTTCGGCTGGCCCGCCATCTTCCTCGTCAACGGGCCCATCGGCGCTTTCCTGCTGGTCGCCGGGGCGCGCGCCCTGCGCGAGTCGCGCAATCCCGGAGCCCCCTCGATCGACGTCCCCGGGACGGTCCTTTCCATCCTGGGCGTGGGGGCGCTGACCTACGCACTGATCGAGGGCGGCTCGCGCGGCTGGACGTCGCCCGTGATCCTGGGCGGCTTCGCCGCCGCGGCGGTCGTCCTCGCCGCGTTCGTCGCCGTCGAAGCGCGCGCCTCGACGCCGATGCTGCCGCTGCGCCTGTTCCGGGAGCGGCTGTTCACCGTGTCCAACACCGCCATGATCGTGGTGGGGTTCGCGCTCATGGGGTCGTCGTTCTTCTTCTCCCAGTTCTTCGTGTACGTCCAGGGCAGCTCGATCCTGCGCGCGGGCCTGCAGACCCTGCCCGCCTCCCTCGCCATGGTGGTCGTCAGCCCGTTCGCGGGACGCCTCGCCGCCAGGTACGGGTTCCGGATCGTGGTCACCGCCGGCCTGGCACTGGCCGGACTCGGGCTGCTGACGCTGGGGGTCGTGCACGCCGGCACCGGATACGCGAACGTGTGGTGGCGGCTCGCGGTCGTCGGCATCGGGTTCGCGCTGACCATGTCGCCGCTGACGGGCGCCGCCATCCAGGCGGTCGGCCCGCAGGAGGGCGGCCTCGCCTCCGGCATCAGCAGCACCACCCGCCAGATCGGCGCGGTCCTCGGCGTCGCGGTCCTCGGGGCCGTGGTCCGCACCCGCCAGTCCGGCGGGGCGTCCTTCGAGGCCGGGCTCGGCGGCGCCTTCCTCACGGCCGGCGCCGTCACCCTCGCCTGCGCCGTGTTCACCGGCCTCTGGCTGGTCAGGTCCCGGCCGGCGGACGTCCCGCGCCGCGGACCGAGCGCCGGCCGCGGCTCAGGAGCGCACCTTCCCGATCACCCACTGGAGCGCGAGCAGCGCTAGCGCCGCCATGAACGCGGCCCGCCCGTTTCCGGTGGCGATGCCGGCGCCGAGCACCACGGCCGCGAGGGTGGGCAGGATCTTGAAGCCGAACACCGGTGCCTCCATCAGGACGTCGTGCGGCGGACCCACCGCCACCCACGGTTTCCATTCTTCTCGACGCCGCCCGCCGCCGTTAATCGCCACCGCGGTGACAACCGCGATCACCACTCCGCCCGTTTCGCGACGAGTTCCGCGCGGAGCGTGCCGCCCCGGCAGGGGCGGCACCGGGGGCGTCAGTACCGGTTCGTCGAGGCGTCCACGGCGAGGTCCGCGTCGATCGCGTCGGCGGCCAGGTCCTTGAGTCCCATGTGGTCCTTGACGATCCGTCCGAGCGTGGGCAGGGAGCCCCGGTCGGGCCACGTGGCGGGGTCCCACAGGGACGAGCGCAGGAACGCCTTCGCGCAGTGCATGTACAGCTCTTCGACGTCGACGAGGAGCGCCAGCCGCGGCCGCTTGCCCTGGACCACCAGGTCGTCGAAGAACGGCGCGTCCGACACGAGCGTCGCGCGCCCGTTCACCCGCAGCGTCTCGTTCATCCCCGGCACCAGGAACAGCAGCCCGACGCGGGGGTTGTGCAGCACGTTGCGGAAGCTGTCGGCCCGGTGGTTGCCGGGACGGTCGGCGAGCGCCAGCCGGTGGGAGTCCAGGACCAGCACCGAGCCGGCGGGGTCGCCGCGCGGCGAGACGTCGCAGGCGCCCTCCGCGTCCGAGGTGGCCAGCAGCACGAGCGGCGAGTGCGCGATGATCGTGCGCGCGTGCTCGTCGATCCTGCCGATGTCCTTGTCCCAGAGGGGCCTCGGCGGTTCCGGGACGATCTCCCGCAGCTCGGCCTCGGTCGTCACCGTCCGGATCTCAGAAGGATGCATCGGTCGAATATAAGGTAAGCCTCACCAAAGACGCGCGGCCTGTCCGTCTTCGGTTTCGCGGACCGCACCATCGAGGATCCCGCCTCCGGGCACCCCGGGGCGGTCAGATGCGGGGCCGGGAGGCGGCGTCCAGACGGTAGTGCGCTCGCTCGGCGTCGGGGATGGGGAACGAGCTGTGCACCCACATCTGGTCCACGGTGCACGCGGTCATCCGCCAGAGGCCGTCCTCCTTGCGGAACCGGTCGACGCGCAGGCCCTCGCCCGCGATGATGGGCCGCTGCGGCCCGTCGCCGTCCTCGCCCACCAGCACGCCGAGCAGGTAGGACAGCGCGGTCGCGGTGCCGTCCTCCTCGGCGTGGACGGTCGGGTTGAGGCTGGCGTGGCGCAGCCCGTCGTTGATCGGCAGCTTCTCCCGCAGCAGCGCGATCGCCGCCTCCCGGCCCTCCCGGTAGCCCCAGACGTGGTCGAGGACGAAGTCCTCGGTGAGCATCTCGCCCAGCGCGTCGAAGTTACGCGAGTCGAAGCACCACTCGAAGCGGGCGACCAGGTTCAGGCAGGCCATCTGGTCATCGGCGCCCAGTCCGGTCTGGACCTTCTCCAGCGGAGCGAAGTAGCCGCTCGGGAGGATGGTGGAAATCAAGGGGACTCCTTCTTCGGACGTTTCACCGTGCAGGACGATGCTGGCAATTCGCCCGGGGCCGGGACAGTGCCGCCGTCACCGGTCGCGTGTGAAAAATGCACATATCATCGGCCCATGACCATGATCGTCGGCGGCGGACCGTGATCCGTGTGCTGATCGCGGAGGACATGCATCTTCTGCGCGAGGCGCTGGCCGAGCTGCTCGGCCTGGAGGACGACATCGAGGTCGTGGCCCAGGTGGACTCCGGGGCCCGGATCGTGCCGGCGGCGGAGCGGCACCGGCCCGACGTGGCGGTCGTCGACATCGACCTGCCGGAGATGGACGGGCTGGCGGCGGCGGCGCTGCTGCCCGGGCGGGCGCCCGGCTGCCGGGTGCTGATCCTCACCGCGCTGAGCCGTCCCGGGCATCTGCGGCGGGCGCTGGAGGCGGGCGTCGCGGGGTTCGTGCGCAAGGACGTCCGGCCGGACGAGCTGGCGGCGGCCGTCCGCACGGTCGCGGCGGGCGGCACCGTGATCGATCCGGCGCTCGCGTCCGCGGCGCTGCTGGCTCCGGAGAGCCCGCTCACGCAGCGGGAGGCGGAGGTGCTGCGCCTGTCGGCCACCGGCGCCCAGCCGATGGAGATCGCCGAGCGGCTGTTCCTGTCCTACGGGACGGTGCGGAACTACCTGACCTCAGCGGTCGGCAAGCTCGGTGCCCGCAACCGGATCGACGCCGTCCGCATCGCCACCGAGGCCGGCTGGATCTGACCGGAACTCGGCCACCACCTCGAAGCCGCCTCCCCGGGCGGCCCCGCCGACAGCCGTCCGCCGGCGCGGGCCGCCAGGCTCTCCAGGCCCGTTCCGCCGGAGGCCGGCGCCCGGAGCCCGCCGGCGCCGTCGTCGACGACCCGCAGCCGCACGGCGCCGTCCGAGCCGGTGACCGTGATGGTGCAGGTACGCGCCCGACTGTGCCGCAGGACGTTGGTGACGGCTTCGCGGAGAACGGCGGCCAGGGCGGTGCCGGTCCCGTCCGGCAGCGGCCCGGTCTCCACCTCGGCGCGGACGGCGATGCCGGCGGCCTCCAGCACCTCGATCGCCGCGTCGACCTCGCGGCGCGGCTCCAGGCGGACCCATCCGCCCGCGATCGCGCCGAGCTCGGCGTGCGCCCGTTCCAGGACGGGGACCAGCGCCGCGAGCTCGGTGGCGGCGCGCACCGGATCGCGGTCAAGCAGCCGCAGGGCCGGCTCGCCGCGCAGCGCGACCGCCGACAGGCTGAACCCCAGGACGTCGTGCAGGTCGCGCCCGATCCGGTCGCGCTCGGCGGCGACGGCGGCCGCCGCCAGCTCGTGCCGGGCCCGATCGAGGAGGACGACCAGGTCGCCGAGCCGGGACAGGCCGTAGAACAGCCACGCCAGGATGAGGGGGGAAAGCACGTTCGTCACCATGTCCGCCGGCGGGGCGACGGGAGGCGGGGTGACGCACAGCACGACCTGCAGTGCGAGGACGGCCGCGGCGATCGGCGAACGGCATCAGCGCCAGCGCCGTCAAGGCCACCAGCAGCCCGATGCGGACACCCGGCCGGAACCGCCCGGCCAGCAACGCCACCAACGGCGGGTAGGGAGCCGCCGCCAACAGCAGCGCTTCCGCACTCGCGCCGCCCCGGGCCGCATCGAACGCCCGGATGCAGAAGAGCAGCGCCAGCGCGGTCCACGACATCGCGCGCGCGACCCGCGGCGGGAGGTCCTCGCCATCCGGTTCCACGCCGTCCCCCCCAGATCACGCGACATTTTCCCATGCGGTGGTGAGCCGCAGGGTTGGAGACAACTTTGCCTGAGGGGCCGTTCGCCTCCGGGCACCCGGGATACAGCCAACCTGAGCGTTCGTTCGCCTGAGAAAGGTCGTGTCGGTGGGCGTGCTGGGTCTGCCGCTCCGCAAGGTGGAGCGGCTGCCGCTTCGGACGAGTTCCGCGCTGGCCGCTGCCGGGCTGACCGCCCTGGAGGCGGCGGCGACCGCCATGCTGTTCCTCCGCAAGGTGGGCAGGGACCGGGCCGTCCTCGCACGTGAACGCGGTGAGCTGACGGTCGACCAGGTGTTCCACCAGATGCTGCGCGGGCCGCTGAGCCCCACGCTGCCGGGCCGGTTCGGGAACGCGATCCAGGTCATCGACGCCGACGGCCGGATCCTGGCGGCGACGGAGGGCCTGGAGAACGGCCCGCCGCTCAGCCGGATCACCCCGCCCCGGGCGCGGACGCAGGTCGAGCACCGGCTGCGGAACCCGCGCCGGCCCTGGCGCACCCGGGGCTCCGGGGACAGGATGCTGCTCGCGACGCGCATTCCGGCCGAGGTCACCCACCACCAGCGCGGCAAGGCCCCGCTGATGATCTATCTCGTCTTCCCGCGGGTGCCCTGGTTCGGGTCGCGGCGGCTGGCGGCGGGCACGGCGGTGGCGACGGTGGCCGTGGCCGCGATGGTGTTCGCGATCGTGCACCGCTCGACCGTCCGCGTCCTCGCGCCCATGGCCGAGATCCGCGACGAGTTCGCCGAGATCACCGCCACCGACCTGGCGCGCCGGGTCCCCGTGCCGGAGCCCGAGGAGCTCAAGGCCATGGCCGAGACCATGAACACGACCCTCGAGCGCCTCGACACGGCCGTCAGCGATCTGCGCAACCTCACCTCGGAGGCCTCCCACGACCTGCGCGGCCCGCTGACGTCGATCCGCCTGCGGCTGGAGAACGCGCTCGCCGACCCCGAGTCCGAATGGCCGCGCGTGGCCGCCGACGTGCTCGCCAGCGTGGAGCGCCAGGAGGCCATCGTGACCGACCTGCTCACGCTCACCCGGCTGGACACCGGCCAGCCGCTGCACCCGCAGCCCACCGACCTCAGCGCCCTGGTCGCCGCCGAGCTCCGCCGCCGCGAGGCCACCGACCGGATCCACATCATCGGGAAGCTGGCCCGGCGGGTCGTGCTGGACTGCGACCGGCTGCTCATCAACCGGCTGCTCGCCAACCTGCTCGACAACGCCCAGCGGCACGCCGAGAGCCGTGTCGAGGTGACCCTCGACGTCGACCGGCCGCCGGGAGAGCGCGCGGCCGCGGTGCTGACCGTCGCCGACGACGGCGACGGCGTCCCGGACGACCGGCACGACGAGATCTTCGAGCGGTTCACCCGCCTGGACAGCTCCCGCGAACGCGACCCCAACGGCACGGGGCTGGGCCTGCCGATCTCCCGCGACATCGCGAACGCCCACGGCGGCACCCTCACCGTCGACTCCCGCCCCGGGGACGGGGCCCGCTTCACCGCACGCCTCCCGCTCACCGCCCCGTGACCGCGTCGACGTGAGCGTCACGCCGTCCTCCGGTTGCCGTTCCGTCCCGGAGGTCGAGCGGAGAAGTGACGAATCACCGGTGGCCGCATGGGAAGACCAGCTACGGCCTGTCCCCGACAAGAGACGAAACGATGCAGCTGATCAAGTCCAGCAAGGACCGGACGACGACCGGCCGCCTTGAGCCGTCCGCCTGGCGCAGGCGGGTGAAGATCCTGCTCAACGTGGTGGCGTGCCTGTTCCTCGGCGCCCTGTCGATCTGGCTGGCGGTGCGCGTCACCCCCATGCAGACGGTCAAGGCCGCCGGGCAGACGGTGCAGGTGGGCGCCACGTCCCCGCGCCTGTCCGGCTCGGGCCCCGGCGAGGTGAACCTGTTCGGGCAGGCGATCTCGACCCGGCCGGAGTTCCGCGGCCCGATCCGCCCCCGCCTCGAGCTCACCCACATCACGATCAACGCGCAGGTCGGGCAGTTCGCCCGGGACGGCGACCACGGCACCCTCGACCTGAGCGCGCGGCTCACCGACGGCTGGCGCCGCTACCTGCTGTGGGAGACGCTGGTCTCGGCCGGCTTCTCGGCGCTGCTGCTGGCGGCGCTGGCGGGAGTGCAGCACTGGTCGGGCGCCACCCGGGTCAAGGTGCTGGCGACGGGGGTGCTGTGCGTGCTCGCCGCGAACTCGGCGTGCGTGTACCTGCTGGCCTCCAGCACGCCGGAGGCGCTGAAGAGGGTCGGCTCGGTCGAGGACCTCGTGGGCCGGGCGCCGTCCTCCCCCGTCCCACCGGCGCGGGGTCCGGCCCTGAACGACGTGAACGCCGTCGTCATCGGCGACTCCACCGCGGCGGCCATGGGCAACCCCCTCGTCGACGACCCGGACGCCCTGGACCGGGCGTGCAAGCGCAGCCGCGACTCGTACGCGGTCTACCTCGCGCAGTCCAACCGGTGGAAGGTCCTGAACCTCGCGTGCAGCGGCGCGACGGTGACGTCCGGGCTGCTCGACGTCCAGAACGTCGGCCACCAGGTCGCTCCTCCGCAGCTGGCGGTGGCCCAGCGGGCGAGCAAGGCGTCGGTGGTCATCGTCAGCATCGGCGCGAACGACGTGCGGTGGGCCGAGCTGACCGGGCTCTGCCTGGCGGCGAAGGCCTGCGACGACCGCGCCTCGACGGCCTACTACCAGCAGCAGCTCAACACCTTCGCCACGGAGTACTACGACCTGCTCGGCCAGCTGAAGCGGCTGCCGCAGCACCCGGCCGTCCTCATCAACCAGTACTACGACCCGTTCGGCGAGAACGTCGACTGCCTCCGCTCGCAGGGCGTCGACCAGGCGATGGCCGACGCGCTCCGGGGGCGGCTGGCGGACATGAACGCCCTGCTGGACAAGGGGGCCCGGGCGTTCGGGTTCCGCTCGGTCCCGCAGCACTTCTCCGGGCACGGCCTCTGCTCACAGGGCCCGTTCGTCCAGGGGACGGGCGCCGAGGCGCCCCTGCACCCCACGGCCGCCGGCGAGCTGGCCATCGCGCTCGCCGACCAGCAGGCGCTGAACGCGCCCGCGCCGCAGCCCACCCCCTCGCCCAGCAACCCGTGAC
>NZ_JBEYYT010000319.1:0-11276 GCF_040645715.1 Spirillospora sp. NPDC046719
CGTCGCGCGGGCCACCGACGCGCGGCTCACCGAGGTGCTCACCCACCACGTCGACCTCGACGCCGGGTTCGGTCCGGCGGACTGGCCCGCCGGCTACGTCGCCCGGATGCTCCCGAACATCGTCGCGTCGTACGCCCGCCGCGACGGGGCGCCGCGCCTGCGCGTCCACGCCACCGACACGGGCGCCGCCCACGGCGACGGCGACATCGCGGTGTCCGGGCCCGCGTCGTCCCTGCTCGGGTGGCTCATGGGCCGGACGGACGGCCGCGACCTCACCGGCGCCGAGGGCGTCGAGCTGCCGTTCCTCTACTGAGGCACCGCCGGGCACACCGTTCCGCGAGCGGGCGCCTTCAGCGAGATCAGGTAGCCGTCGATCGCGTCCCGCGTGCACGGGCCGCTGTTGTAGACGCCGTGGCCGGAACCCGCGTAGGTGAGCAGCGTGGCCTTGGGGCCGATCTGGCGCGCGACGCTCCGCGCCCACGTGTACGGGGTGGCGGGGTCGTGGACCGCGTTCAGCATCATGACCGGTGCCGCCGTCCGCACATTGAGCCGGTGCTGCGGGTTCGCGACGGGCTTCGGCCAGCCGAGGCACGCCGTGAGGGCCATGACCGGGCGGGTGCCGTGCATGTCGGGCGCGATCCGCTCGCTGCTCCGGGAGAGCCGCGCGAACTCGTTGTAGTCGCGGATCGGCAGGTTCCAGTCGGAGCAGAACTGCGCGGTGAAGTTGTCGGTCCCGGTGCCCTCGGCGGCCTTCGCCGGGACGGGCTGGACGGGCTTGCTCGCCTCCAGCGCGGACAGCAGCGAGGCCAGCTTCTCCCAGTCGGGACCGTAGAACTGCTTGTACGTCACGACGAGCAGCTCGAACTCCGTCAGCGCGCGTCCCGGCGTCTGCGGGTCGGCGAGCACCCCGCGCGCGGCGCGGTCCCGCAGGTCGCGCAGGACGGCCCGGACGTCGCGGCCGTGCAGGGCGCAGCTCGCCGTCCGGTCGCACCAGGCGGCGAACTGGTCGAACGAGTCCTGCGCGGCGCCCATCTCGGCGCCGAGGAACGACTGGGCGGACCTCACGTCGTGGTCGATGACGCTCTCCAGCACCAGCGCGCGCACACGGCCCGGGTACGTCTCGGCGTACTCCGCGCCTAGAAGCGTCCCGTAGGAGCTTCCGTGGAAGCTGAGCTTGCTCTCGCCCAGCGCGGCACGGATGGCGTCCACGTCACGGACGGTGCTCATCGTGTCGGCGTGGTCGTAGAGCGGGCCGGTGTGCTCGCGGCAGTCGTCCCTGAGCCGCTTGTTGTAGGCGAGGGTCGCGTCGAAGTCCTTGCGACTCTTGATGTTCGGGTCGGGACGTTCGGCGAGGAGCGCGGCCGAGCAGGTCACGGGGTTGCTGGCGCCGATGCCGCGCGGGTCGAAGCTGACGATGTCGAAGCGCTGCCGGAGCCGCTCGCTGAACCGGTCCATGCCGGTGGTGATCCGCTGGACGCCGGAGTCGCCCGGCCCGCCGGGGCCGAAGACCAGCGTGCCGATGCGGGCGGCCGGGTCGAGGGCCTTGCGGCGCGCGATGGCGAGGCCGAACGTCGGGCCGTCGGGGTGCGCCCAGTCGACGGGGAGCCGCAGGGTCGCGCACTGCGCCTTGCCGTCGTCGCCGCACACCTTCCAGTCGAGGGCGGTACGGGCGCCCACCGAATCCGGCGCGGTGACCGCGGGGTGCGTCCTCGTCGTGGACGCCACCGGTGCCGTGTACGCCGCGGGTGCCGCGGGTGCCGCGGGTGCCGACCTGGGCGACAGCGGGACGGCCGCGCCGGCGAGCACGAGGCCCGCCGCCGCTGCCGCGCCCATGGCGAGCCGCCTGTGCTTGCGCTGCATGGATGTCCTTCCGGGAGGGACGTGAAGAGGGGGTCCGCCGGATCGGCGGAGGATCGTCCGGGGCGGCCGGGGAGCGCCCGGCGGCCGGGGACCGCAAGATCACGCTAGGCCGCGCTCCCGGCGCGCGGCAGGGTGACCAGGGACGGTTCAGGGTGCGGTCAGGGACGCCTCAGGGTCGCCCGCCCAACGGCTCCGCCAAGACTCCGGGACGGAACAGGCGCGGCCCCGGGACGGAACAGGCACGGCTCCGGCACGGCCTCGGGGCGGAACCGGCACGGCTCCGGCACGGTCAAGGGGCACGGCTCCGGGACACGGTCCCGGCCGTCCCGGCGGCCGGTCCCCGGAGCCGTTTCGCGGCGTTGTCGGAATCCGCCCGTAAACGGCGTCCGCGATTGTGGCGGACGACAATTGTTGCGAGCGGTGGTCGGAATGAGTCGCGTGACTCAGCGGCCGTCCAGATCTCCGTTCCGGACGGAACGCAGGAGCGTCCGCCACTGCGCGGCGTCGAGCGCGAGCGTGCCGGCGGCGAGGTCGCGGGAGTCGCGGATCAGCACCGCCGGGCCCGCCGCCGCGACCTCCACGCAGTCGTTCTTGTCGCCGCTTCTGCTGCCCTTGCGCCAGTTCAGCGCGGCCCCCGGAGCCGACCGATAGACCATCCAGCAACCCTCCATTCGGTGCCGGCGGTACCGCCTCGCGACCGATCGGGCCGGGGGCACCCGCCGGTGAGAAGCCAAGCAGGGCACAGCGAACCACGACCTTGTGGAAATTTTCCCGATCACGAGTGTAAACGGTTCCAGTTATCCCGCCTACAAGGGAACACAAGATCACGCTGCGTGCTATGCGGGCCACCCGGCCTGGGGTTGGAGGCGGAAGGGCGTCACCTCCCGTCGCGGTCGATTCGCTCCACAGGAAAGGGGCGTCAGGCCATCAGGTCCTCGGCGGTCCGGCGGAGCAGCGCGATGGACTCCTCGGCGGAGAGCGCGTCCTCCAGCAGCAGCTCGAAGGTGTCGCGGTACTCGGTGATCCGGTCGTCCTCGCCGGTGATCATCGCACTGCTGCCGGACCGGCCCTCGAGGAACAGCACGTCATCGAGGTCGCCGTCGAACTCCAGCAGGGTGAACGGCCCTTCGAGGCCGAGGTGCGCCCCCGCGCTGAACGGGATGATCCGGACGGTCAGCAGGTCGTCGGACTCGGCCTGGTCCGCGATGGCGCGCAGCTGGGCGGGCATGATCCCGGGGTCGGCCTTGATCCCGACATGGCGCCGGATGACCGCCTCGTCGACGATGTAGAGCTGGCGCGGCGGGTGCTCGCGCTTGGCCAGCTCCTCCTTGCGCTGCATGCGCAGCTTCACGCCCATCGCCCGCGCCTGCGGGGACACCTTGGCGGTCGCGAGGACCTCCGCGTACTCGCGGGTCTGCAGGAGCCCGGGGATCACCGAGCCGTGGAAGTGCCGGATGTAGGCGGCGCCGGCGGCGTACCCCACGTAGTTGAGGAAGTTCGGGTCGAACTCGCCCCGGTAGGCGTTCCACCAGGCCGGCTCGCGGGCGCCGCGCGCCAGCGCCTGCAGCCGCTCCTGGCGTCCCTCCGAGGTCACCTCGTAGACGTTGAGGAGGGCCTGCAGGTCGGTCCGGGTGATGGCGTTCTTGCCGCCCTCGACCCGGATGAGCTTGGACGGGGACCATTCGAGCTGCCGGACCACCTGCTCCTGCGTCAGCCCCTTCTCCTTGCGGAGGCGGACGAGCTCGGTGCGCAGCAGCGCGCTCTGGACGATGGGCCCCTGATCACTGGTCATATGACGGCTCACTCTGCGTAGTTGTCGCCACCTCACCGCATGCTACCTGGCAGAGAGCAAGATGTCAGGACGCATGCCAACACTTCGACACCTGACTCACCGGTCGAGCGGGAATGTCAAGGCCCGATGTCCGCGGTGACCCGGAATCTTCGGGCGATCAGCAGGTTTCGGCGTGCTGTATGTCGGTAGACTATGTTGTAATGTGCCAGGTAGCAGAATAGCAGCAACCTTCCCGCAAGAGGGCGGCTCGCTACCTCATAACAGACACGATCCTGACACAGGGTGAATACGCGGCGGGGGCCTCCGCGGCCGCCCGGTGGACGGGAGCGAGAACGGAACCGCACGACCCGGCGGCTCGGGCAGCGCCGCCGGACGGGGAGCACGGGGAGGCGATCCACGGAACGGCGCTTTTCGGTAATTCCATAAGAACAGAAAGAGTCGCCCCCGCCTTCGGACGATCACCGGTTGCGAGCCAAGACGATCGGCCGAAAAGGCGGGAGGCGACTCCTCGGCACCGCCGGGCACCTCGCACCGGGTCTGCGGGCCCTCCTGCGCAGATGCGGGAACACCGTACTGACCTGGTGAAACGTGCTCTGCGGACGCCCCCAGTCTAACCGCGATCACGCGGCATGGGCCATAGGTGAACGCGACTTCGGCATCGGCCCGTCCTCTCCCGCCGCCCCCGGCACTGAGGACGCAATGGCACGGCGTTGCCCGGAGACGCGATTCGAGGCATGGGGTTCATCGACATGTCAGAAATGCAGAACCGTCCCCCGACCTTTGTCTTTCTCCTCATTCACCGGCACTCTTCCCCGCACGTCCCGCCCCTTCCGTCCTGGAGCCCGCGCCCGGCCGCCGCCGGCCGGGCCGTCCCGCGGCGGGGGTGGTGATGGACGAGCGCACGCACGTGCACGACCCCGACGCCGCCGCGTTCTCCACGGCCGGCTCCACGGCCGGCGCCGCCCTCCGCACAGCGGCGGGCGGAGCCCACCGGCCCGTCGCGCCTCACGCCGCCGCGGGCGGCAGGGCGGGCTCCGTGGCGCGGTCCGCGGCCGACGGGACGCCCCGTCCCGAGCCGGGCGGCCCGCGGCCTCCCGCGCGGCCGGGGTTCTGGGCCTCGCTCGCGCCGCTGGAGCAGGCCGCGTTCCTCGCGGCCGCGCACGACGCCGAGTACCCGATCGGCGAGGTGCTGTGGCGCGAGGGCGACGCCGCCGACCACCTCCTCGTGATCCGCTCCGGCGCGGTCCGCATCTGCGTCGACCGGGACGGCTGCGAGCGGATCGTCGCTTTCCGCGGCCCCGGCGACATCATCGGCGAGCGCGCCGCGCTGCTGCTGCGGCGCCGGTCGGCGACCGTCGTCGCGGTCGACACCGTCCGCGCCCTGCGGATGACCACCCAGGAGTTCGCCGTCTACCTGACCGCGCACCCGCGGGTGGTCGCCCTCGTGGAGAAGGAGGTGTACGACCGGCTCACCGAGCGCGTGTTCCCGGCGCAGGGGCAGGCCCGCGCCGCCGCGACGGCGCTCGACCCGTACACCGGAACGAGCGCCTACGCCGCCATCACCCCGTACGACGACGACGGCGTCCTGTCCCCATACGCCGCGTACGGGGAGTACGGCGCGAACGGCACGTCTGCTACGCGCGCGCCGGAGCCCGCGCTGCGCGTGGTGCCTTCCTACTCACAGCCGACGCAGCCCATGTCCGTCCCTGTAGGCGCGTACGCCACCGCCCTGAAGGAGCCTCCAGCGCGACGGCCGTGGACGGGCCACATGTGCTCCATCATGTTCGTCGACATAGCGTCCTTCAGCGCGCCGTACCGCACCGACATGGACCGGCTGGAGGTGCGCCGGATCATGTACGAGCTGCTGTGGGAGGCGTTCGCGGACTCCGACGTCCCCTGGGACGAGTGCCACCGCGAGGACCGCGGCGACGGCGCCCTGATCATCGTCCCGCCCGAGACCCCGGCCGCCGCCGTCGAGCCGGTCGTCGCGCGGCTCGCCGCGTCGCTGCGCCGCCACAACCGGACCGCGCCGGAGGGCGTCCGCATCCAGCTGCGGGTGGCGCTGCACGTCGGGCCGGTGACCGCTGACCCGCAGGGCGTGTCCGGCTCGTCGGTGATCCACGCGGCCCGGCTGCTGGACGCCCGCCCGCTCCGCCAGCGCCTCGCCGAGACCCGCGCCGACCTCGCCTTCGTCGCGTCCGCGTTCGTGTACGAGACGGTGCTCGCGCACGCGCCCGGCCACGACGCCGCGCGCTACGCGCCGTTCACGTGCCGGGTGAAGGAGTCGCGGCTCAAGGGCTGGATCCGGGTCGCGGAGGGCGGTCCACACGACTGACCGGCGACCACGCGGCCGGTCAGGACTCGCGCGGGATGCGCAGGACGAAGCGGGCGCCGCGGTCGCTGTCCTCGACCTTCAGCGTGCCGCCGTGCGCCTTGGCGATCTCGCGGGCGATCGGGAGGCCGAGGCCGGTGCCGTTGGCGTCGCGGGCCTTGCCGGCCTTGAGCCGCGCGAACCGCTGGAAGACGACCTCGCGGTCCTCCTCGGCGATGCCGGCGCCGTCGTCCATCACCTCCAGGACGGCGACGCCGTCCTCGTCGCGGACGGTGATGTCCACCTGCGACTCGGCGTGCCGCTCGGCGTTGTCCAGCAGGTTCGTGAACAGCCGGACCAGCCGCAGCCGGTCGCCGCGCAGCTGCACGCCCTCCTGGAGGTGCGGGACGATCCGCTTGCTGCGATCCGAGCGGGCCAGCTCGATGGTGACCATGGCGGCGAGGTCGATCGTCTCGGTGTCCTGCCAGGCGCCCGCGTCAAGCCGGGCGAGCTGCAGCAGGTCGGTGACGATGGCCTGCAGCCGGTCCAGGGTCTGCAGGACGGTCCGGGCCGTGCGCGGCCAGTCGGTGTCGTCGGCGTACAGCAGCGCCTCCTCCAGCTGTGTGCGCGCGGCGGCGATCGGGCTGCGCAGGTCGTGCGAGGCGTCGGAGGTGAAGCCGCGCTGCTTGGCGAGCGCCGCGTCCAGCCGGTCGAGGGTCGCGTTGACGGCCTCGGCGAGCCGCCGGATCTCGTCCCGGTTCTCCGGCACGGTGACCCGCCGGCCCGACTTGCTCGCGGTGATCTCGGTCAGCTCGCGGCGGATCCCGTCGACGGGCGCGAGGGTGCGGTCGACGGTCCGCCACGTGCGCAGCGCGACCAGCAGCACCAGCAGCAGGCCCACGCTGACCACGAAGGTGATCAGCCCGCCGCTGACGAACCAGGGCACGTTCGGCGCTGCGGCGTAGACCTGCCACTCCCCGGACGGCAGCCGGACGGAGAAGTCGATCACCCAGTGGCAGCCGCGCAGGCCGGCCGGCGGGCAGAGCACCTGGGCGTCCTTGAAGCCGGTCGCGGCGCCCGGCCGGAACGTGGCCATCGGCGGCCCGGTCAGCACGCCCGGGGTCCCGGCGACCACGCCGTTCCGCGCGTCCAGCACCTGGACGGCGATGCCGTGCGGCGCGCCGACCTGGCCGTGCACCGGCCGCCGGCGGAACTCCTCGGCGACCTTCATCGCCGCGGAGAGGGCCTGGTTGCGCTTGTACTCGGTGGCGCGGCCGCGCACCCCGACGACGATCATGGCGATGAGCACGGCGCAGATCAGGGCGGCGACCGTCGCGGCAATCACGGTCATCCGCACCCGTATGGACCATGTGCGCCGTCCGTACACCCGACCTCCCGCAGGTGAGGTAATCACCCGCTGGACCGGATTCAGTCCTCGCGCCGGGCGCCCGGCACCCAAGAGAGACAAAAGAAATGGTTGCCCATGACCAGCCGCTGACCTGCGAGGATGATGTTCTCACCTGCCGCGGCGAGATCGTTCGCGGCCGGCCGGACCGGCGGCGAGCCGATCATGAGCCGGCCGGTCGCGGGCCGGCCGATCATGTGCCGGCCGGTCGCGGGCGCACAGGACCGCCGCCGCGGCCGCCACCGCCAGCAGCGCCGCCGCCGACGTCCACAGCGCGTGGTGCAGCCCCCGGACGAACGCCGCCGCCTCCCCGGCGTCCAGCCGTCCCGGCGCGCCGCCGCCCGGCAGGCCCGCGTAGACCAGGGCGCCGAGCACCGCGACGCCGAACACCTGCCCCACCTGCCGCAGCGCGTTCGTCACCGCCGACGCCATCCCGGCCCGCGACGCGTCCACCGCCGACATCGCGATCGTGGTGACCGGCGTCCCGCACAGCCCGATCCCCGCACCGAGCAGCGCGAAGTCCCACCAGACGGCGCCCGTCCCGGTGCCCGGCGCGAGGCGCAGCAGGCCGAGCGTCGCGCCGCCGCCGACCAGCAGCCCCGCGACGAGCAGCGCCCGCTCCCCCACCCAGTGGACGAGCCGCCCCGACAGCGTCGCGGCCACCGCGTAGGCGACGCCGATCGCCGACACCTCCAGCCCCGCGCCGACCGGCGAGCGGCCCTGGACCTGCTGGAAGAACGCGCTGAAGTAGACGATCGCGCCGACGAACGCGAAGAACACCACGAGCGCCACCAGGTTCGCGGCGGCGAACCGGGGCCGCAGAAACAGCGTCACGTCCACCAGAGGCTGCGGGGCGCGCCGCTCCCACCAGGCGAAACCGGCGAGCGCGGCGGCCCCGCCGGCGAAGGCGAGCAGGACGGGCGCCGACGTCCAGCCCTCGTCCTGCCCCTGGATGGCCGCGAACGCCGGCAGCGCCACCCCGGCGGTGGTCAGCGCGGCGCCCGGCCAGTCGAACGGCCCGCGCGCCGCGTCCGGCCGGGGGACGCGCGGGACGAACCGTCCGGCGGCGGCGACCAGCACGGCGGCGAGCGGCACGTTCAGCAGGAACACCCACCGCCAGCCGAGCCCGGCGACGATCAGCCCGCCGAGCGGCGGCCCGACCGCCAGCGCGAGCCCGGACGCGGTGGACCACAGCCCGATCGCCATCGCGCGGCGCCGGCCGTCCTCGAACACCGTCCTGACCAGCGTCAGGCTGCCCGGCACCAGCAGCGCCGGGCCGAGCCCCTGCAGGACGCGCCCGGCGAGGAGCGTCCCGGTGGCCGGGGCGAGGCCGGTGACCAGGGAGCCCGCGCCGAACACCGCCGTCCCGGCCATGAACAGCCCCTTGCGGCCGAGGCGGTCCCCGAGCGTGCCGCCCGCGACGAGGAGGCTCGCGTAGACCAGCACGTAGGCGTCCACGACCCATTGCAGCGCCGCGGGCCCCGCGTGCAGGTCGCGGCCGATCGTCGGGAGCGCGACGCTGACGACCGTGGTGGACACGACGGCGAGGAACAGCCCCACGGCCGCGACCGCGAGCGTGCCCCACGCGTCCGCCGGGCCGGCCGGTGCCGCCGGCGCGGACGCCTCCGCCGAAACGGGAGATTCTGCGCGCATGCCACCAGCGTGCGTCCCGAGTCGGCCAGAAGTCCAAGAGCTGGATGGTCTCGCTGTTAGCATCCCCGGTTATGGAGCTTCGCCAGCTGGAGTACTTCGTGGCGGTCACCGAGGAGGCGAGCTTCACCAAGGCGGCCGCGAAGCTGCACGTCGCGCAGCCCGGCGTCAGCGCGCAGATCCGGCAGCTCGAACGCGAGCTCGGGCAGCCGCTGCTCGACCGCTCCGGGCGGACCGTCCGGCTGACCGAGGTCGGCGCCGCCGTCCTGCCCTACGCGCGGGCCGCGCTCGCCGCCGTCGAGGGCGCGAAGCTGTCGGTGGACGAGCTGACCGGCCTGCTGCGCGGGCACGTCACCATCGGCACCATCGACTGGATCGCCTCCCTCGACCTGCCCGGCCTGCTCGCCGGGTTCCACCGCGACCACCCCAACGTGGAGATCACCGTCGTCCAGGACGAGTCGGCGTCGCTCGCCGAGGCGCTGCTCGCCGGGCGCACCGACCTCGCGTTCCTCAGCCTCGGCGCCGAGCCGCCGCCCGGGATCGCCGTCCAGCCCGTCATCGAGCAGGACCTGTTCGCCTCGATGTCCCGCGACCACCCGCTGGCCGGGCGCTCGTCGATCACGCTGCGCACGCTCGCCGAGCAGGACCTCGTCAGCCTGCCGAAGGGCACCGGGCTGCGCGCCGTCCTGGACGAGGCGTGCGCGGCCGCCGGCCTGCGCCCGCGGATCGCGTTCGAGGCCGGCGAGCCGCCCGTCCTCGCCCAGCTCGCCGCGCACGGGCTGGGCGTGGCGGTCCTGCCGGAGTCCGCCACCGCGATCCGGGCGGACGAGCTGGCGTCGATGCCGATCGTCCGGCCCCGGCTACGCGGCCGGATCGCGCTGGCGTGGCGGGCGGAGGGGCCGCGCGGCCCGGCGGCGCGGGCGCTGATCGCCCGCGCCCGAGCCGCGCTGCCCTCCCTCTCTTGAAAGCCGCGCCGTCCTAGGCGCTCGCCTTCAGGACGGTGTGCAGGACGTCCGGCTTGTTGGTGACGACGCCGTCCACCCCGAGATCGACCGCCTTGGCCATCTTCGTCTTGTTGTTGACGGTCCAGGTGAGCAGCCGCAGGTGCGCGGCGTGCACCTGCTTGACGTAGGACTTCGTCAGTTCGCCGTAGGACGGGTTGACGAGGTCCGCGTACGCGGCGACCTTCTTCAGGTCCTTCGCCTTCGGCATGCCGAGCAGGGCCGTCGGGACGCCGGGCAGGTCCTTGTGGAACCGCTTGACCGACGGCCAGTCGAACGACTGCACCACCAGCCGGCTCTGCGCGGGCGCGCCCTTCGCCCCGAGCCAGTACGACCGGTGCCGCTTGAGCGCCGCGGCGACCCGCCCCTCGATCCCCGGATACAGCGCGGGGCTCTTCAGCTCCAGCAGCATGCCGGCGCCGGTGCCGCCCATCGCGCCCAGCACCTCGTCCAGCGTCGGGACGCGCTCGCCCTTGTACTTCTTGGCGTACCACGACCCCGCGTCCAGCTTCTTGATCTGCTTGAGCGTGAGCTGCGAGACCTTCCAGGGCTTCAGCTTCGGGTAGACGTGCTCCACGTCGGTCGTCCTCGCCAGCGTGGAGTCGTGCATGATGACCAGCTTGTGGTCCTTCGTCTGCTGGACGTCGAGCTCGAACATGTCCGCGTGCCGGGCCCTCGCCTGCTGGAACGACGCGATGGTGTTCTCCGGCGCGTACTCGGACGCGCCGCGGTGCCCCACGTCGAGGACCCTGTGCGCCGCCGCCTCCCCCCGGGCCATCGGGACGACCGGGACGACGGGCACGGGAGCGAGGGCGGTACGGGGCGGGAGGAGGGGAGTCGGTTCGGCGGCGGCCGCCGTCGCGGAACCGGTGCTCACGGCCGCGGTCAGGACGACCGTGAACGCGAGACCATGCCGACGGGACATTGTCACCTCTCGGGGAGCCGGGGGTTGCCTGCCCTCGACCATCGATCCGGCCGATGACACCCGGGTTACGAGTCAGTAGCAGACCATGTACACAGGGTGACATTACGCAACCGGAGCGTGCGATACGAGCCGGACACGGCCATTTCCCCAGATCGACTCACGCGTCGCCTTGCGGCGGTTCCTCTCGCGGCCCGGCCCCGCCCGACCTCGCGCTCTTCGCCGCCTTCGCCAGCACCAGCGCCCCCAGCAGCACCCGCCCCCCGCGCCGGAACGGGCGCAGCGGGCGCGGGAACCGGGCGCGCCGCGGCCCCTCCGCGTCCGGCGCCGGCGCC